>NZ_JBLUXC010000018.1:0-72202 GCF_048276795.1 Aeromonas sp. PS2Canimalfood6 | reverse complement strand
TCAGACATTGAAAATCAAAAATTGTTTTTGATGCTCGATGCTGTGAGTGCCCACACAGATTGCTTGATTCAAATTGTTAAAGAGCGTCACGCTTATCGCGTTGAGGAGGCGCATCTTACGCCCCTCACTTCGAAAGTCAAGCGATTGTTTTCGCTTTTCTTTCGGCGCCCACTTCCTAAGGAAGCTGGCTCATCAGGTTGGCGTGGTCCGCCGTGCTGGTAGGGGCGCATTATAGGGAGCCGCGCCGGGATGACAAGGGCTATTTTGCGAAAAATAGTCCTTTTTAACTTTTTGTGGCTCGAACGCCTACTTATCAAACAAAAAGCCCTGCTTACGCAGGGCTCTGGCCGCTTTGAATGACGTCACTGTTACTTTTTTGACCAAAACTCACGGGCAAAGCCGCGCACCTTGTCCCAGTCGGTGAATTCCAGATCCTTGCTGGTATCCGTGCTGCCCCCGGTCATCTTCATGATCAACTGAATGATACGGGTCTGCCACCAGTTGTAACGGGAGTACTGCAATGCCCCGGCAAACACCCCCAGAGTTTTCGGCTTCCAGGGAGAGAGGCGCAGAAACTTCTTCATGTAGGCGTTGGTCTGCGGCGTCTGCTTCTCGGGCTTGCGTGCCGTCAGGTTCACGCAGAAGAACGCCGCATTGGCTACTTCCAACTGTTCATGATGTGCGTGTATGAAGCTAAGCAGGCTGGGGTGGAAGTTACCATAGCGAATGGAAGCGCCAATCAACACCTTGGCATACTTGCTGAGGTTGCACATGGGCAGGGTGTGCAGGTCGTGCATCACCACTTCGCATCCTGATATTTCCTCCAGCATGACATCCACGATTTTCCGCGTTTGCCCGTCCCGGGAAGAATAAAGCACCAAAATCTTGTCCATACCAACCTCAACTACGCCAGAATGCAGGAGTAAACAGTACCAGAAGTGTGAAGATTTCCAATCGACCAAACAACATGGCCACGATCAATATCCACTGTGCAGTGGCCGAGATATTGCCGAAATTGGCCGACACCTCCCCCAGACCCGGCCCCACGTTGGTGAATGCCGCAGCCACGGCGGAGAAGGCCGTCACTTCGTTCAGCCCCGTCATCAGCAGCAACAACATGAAGATGAAGAACAGGATGATGTAGGTGGCAAAGTAGCCCCAGACCGCTTCCACGATCCGTTCCGGTACGGCACGCCGCCCCAGCTTCAAGGTGTAGATGGCCCGCGGATGCACCAGCCGTTTGAGTTCACGCATCCCCTGCAGGAACAAGATCATGAAACGCATCACCTTGATGCCCCCCCCGGTACTGCCGGCGCAGCAGCCGATGAAGGCGGAGAACATCAACAGCATGGGCAGAAAGGAGGGCCAATCCGCATAGCTGGTAGTGCTGTACCCCGTGGTCGTGCCCAGAGACACCGCCTGGAACAGGCCATGGTTGAGCGCATCCTGCCAGGTATCGTAGTGGCCGTGGAACAGCAGAGAGACGAAACAGATCAGCACCAGCACGCACTGGATGCTCAGAAACACCTTGAGCTCGGAGTCACGCAGATAACTGCTCACGCGCACCGGCTTGTGGGCAAACACCATGAAGTGCAGCGCGAAGTTGACGCTCGCCAGCAACAGGAACACCACTGTGATCAGGTTGATGGCCGGGCTGTCGAAGAAACCGATGCTGGCGTCGTGGGTCGAGAACCCCCCCACCGACAAGGTGGAGAAGGAGTGGCAGATGGCATCGAACAACGTCATTCCCGCCATCCAGTACGCGAGAGCGCACAGGGAGGTCAGCAACAGATAGATGAACCAGAGCGCCTTGGCCGTCTCGGCGATGCGCGGGGTCACCTTGTTATCCTTGACGGGCCCCGGGATCTCGGCGCGATAGAGCTGCATGCCCCCGATACCCAGCAGTGGCAGCACGGCCACCGCCAGCACGATGATCCCCATGCCACCGAGCCATTGCAGCAGCTGACGGTAGAAGAGAAACGCCTTGGGCAGATTGTCCAGCCCGGTCAGCACCGTTGCGCCCGTGGTAGTCAAGCCGGAAAACGACTCGAAAAATGCCTCCGAGACCGACATGTTCGGCACGTCGCTGATGATGAAGGGGACGGCCCCCACGCTCCCCAGCACCACCCAGAACAGCACCACGATGAGGAAGCCTTCCTTGGACCTGAGTTCCTTTTTCTGGTGGCGGTTGGGGAACCAGAGCAGGAGGCCGAGCAGGAGGGCAATGACGAAGGAGTTGACGAACTCGGTACCACCGCCATCACGATACCCAAAAGCAACCATCGCGGGCAGCAGCATGGTCGAGCTGAACAGGGCAACCAGCAGACCGACGATACGAATGATGCTCAGAATCTGCATTCCGGCTCCCTCTTCAGACTAAAAGAGCGATGGATTCTAGCCATCTAAGGGACGAAGGGATACCCGACCCTGGGTCCGGTCGGTCAATTCCTGTGCGATACGGGCCCAGAGCGCAGACTCCCACGCTACCTGAAGGGTGACGCTGGCACCATAATCGGCCACCAGCAACTGCCCTTGATGGGCAGAGATGAGGGACTCCACGGCCCCCATGTCGGTGTAGTCACACTGGATCACGGAAGAGGTCAACTGACGCTTGATACAGGTTTCAAGTTGCTTGAGTGCTGCCCCCACACCACCGCCATAGGCCTTGACCAGGCCACCGGTCCCCAGCAGTACCCCACCGTAATAGCGCACCACCACGGCGGCGACTTCGCCAAGGCCGGCCCCCATCAACTGGGCCAGCATGGGCTTGCCCGCCGTGCCCGAGGGTTCGCCATCATCACTGAAACCATAAACCTGGCTGTCTTGCGGGGCGCCGGCGACAAAAGCCCAGCAGTGATGCCGGGCTCCCGGGTGTTGCTGTTTGATCTCGTCTATCCAGGCCTTGGCAGCCTCGACGGTCGGAGTGTGGGCGATGTAGGTAATGAAGCGGCTCTTCTTCATCTCTTCGCTCACCTCCAGCGGGGCTGCCGGTATGGGGTAATCCGTCGTCATCAGAGCCCTGCTTGTCTGGTCAGGTTCTCCACCCCATTGGCATGCAGCACCACGTTGTCCTCGATGCGAATGCCACCATAGGGACGCAGCGCCTCCACCTTGTTCCAGTTGACCCGCTTGCCCTGCTCACCCTGGCGCAGCGGCTCCAGCAGGCTGTCGATGAAGTAGAGACCCGGCTCTATGGTGAACACCTGGCCCACTTCCATCACCCGGGTGCAGCGCAGATAGGGGAACTGCTCGGGGGCCGCCAGGTGGGTGCCGCGCTCATCCTGCATGAAGCCGCCGGCATCGTGTACCTGCAGGCCGAGGAAGTGACCGAGACCGTGGGGGAAGAAGACATTGGTCACCCCGGTGTGGATCATCTCGTCCACCGACATGTCTACCAGTTCGGTGGCTTGCAGCAGGCGCGCCAGCCTGTGGTGCATCTGCAGGTGCAGCTCGCTGTAGCGGCGGCCCGGCTTGATCTCGTCGATGATCTCCTGTTGCTGTGCATCCAGCGCTGCGATCAGATCGGCGAACTCACCGCGGCGCCAGGCCCAGGTTCGGGTAATGTCGGAGGCATAACCGTGCACGTCCACACCGGCATCGATGAGGAAGGAGTAACGCTCCGCATCCGGCACCCGCTGGGTGGAGAGATGGGTGTAGTGCAGGATGGCCGCATTGCGGTTGATGGCAACAATGTTGCCGTAGGGCGCCTCATTGGCCCCCTGTCCGACCGCCTTCATGTAGGCCAGGTTGATCTCGAACTCGCTCGCCCCCGCCATGAAGGAGTCCTTGGCCGCGATGTGGCCGCGCACGCCGATGCGGTTGGCATCGCGAAGACATTCCAGCTCATAGGGCGTCTTGTAGGCACGGTGGTAGTGCAGGTAGTTGAGGACCGCCTCCGGATTGGGCTGGCCCAGTCCCAGCAGCTCGGCCACTTCCAGATGGCCGCCCAGATAGGCCCAATCCTGCTTGTCGGCCGGCAGGTGATCGGCAACCTGCTCCGGGCGAGTCAGGAAGCGAATATCGAAGAAGTCGACCCAGAAGGCGTTGGGCAACTCCGCCACCTTGTGCCAGAAGTCCACCGGCCGGTAGAACAGCAGCACCGGCTTGCTCATGCCATCCACCAGCAACCAGCAGTGAGGGTTGTCCAGCACCGGCAGCCAGGCCTTGAACTGGGGATTCACCTTGAAGGGATAATCCTGATCATCGAGGAAGATGCGGTGGGTCTGGCCGGAGTGGATAGCCAGACCGCTCAGTCCCTGCTGTTGCAGTATGTCGCGGGTACGCTGCTGAAGGGTGTCGAGATGCTGGGCAAAAAGTTGGCTGTAACTGCTCATGGCGTCCTGCTCCGGGCGAATGTGACTTCAGCATAACATCAAGCGAATCAAGGCTCGAGCCACCCGGCTTTCGCTTCGTGAGGTAACGCATAGGTTACAGGCTTTTTGTTATGAAGATAAAACAGACAATTAACAAACAAAGAACAATTCAATACACTGCCCACAGACAGTAGATATCAGCCGTCAGGAACGACTCATGCAAAACCTTTGTCTGTGGACACCGGATCAGGACAGGATGCAGCACTCCAACCTCCACCAGTTCATGGCCGAGGTCAATCACTTCCATGGTCTGCAACTGCGCAGCTATGCCGACCTGTATCAATGGTCGGTGGAGAAGACCACCCGCTTCTGGCCCCTGGTGTGGCAGCACTGCGGCGTCAAGGGCGAGCTTGGCAACATTGTGGCGGAGAACCGCCAGGATATGCAGCGCGCCCGCTGGTTCCCCGACAGCCAGCTCAACTTCGCCGAGAACCTGCTGCGCCGCCAGGATGAGAGCCCGGCCATCATCTCCCGCATCGAAGGGGGCCCAAGCCGGACCCTGAGCTGGCATGAGCTGGCAGATCAGGTCGCCCGCCTGGCCCAGTGGCTTCGCAGCCAGGGCATAGGCCGGGGTGATGTGGTCGCAGCCTACCTGCCCAATATCCCGGAAACAGTGGTGGCCATGCTGGCAACCACCAGCCTCGGCGCGATCTGGACCTCCACCAGTCCCGATTTTGGCGAGGCCAGCGTGGTGGAGCGCTTCGGCCAGACCCGTCCCAGGGTGCTGTTCGCGGTGGATGGCTACCGCTACGGCGGCAAGGCAATCGACATTCAGGACAAGGTGGCCAGCGTCGTCGGTCAGCTCGACAGCCTAGAGCAGACGGTAATGATCCCCCTGCTCGGCAACCCGCTGCAGCTTGGCCACGACTGGCAGCAATTGCTGGCAAGCCAGCATGATGCCCAGCTCACCTTCGAGCCCATGGCCTTCAACGATCCGCTCTACATCCTCTACTCCTCCGGCACCACTGGCAAACCCAAGTGCATAGTGCACGGCATCGGCGGTACCCTGCTGCAACACCTGAAAGAGCACCAGTTGCACTGTGACATCAAGCCGGGGGAGCGGATCTTCTACTTCACCACCTGCGGCTGGATGATGTGGAACTGGCTGGTAAGCGCCCTCGCCTCCGGCGCCACCCTGGTGCTCTACGATGGTTCCCCCTTCTACCCGGATGGCAACGTGCTGTGGGATCTGGCACGGGACGAAGAGGTCGCCCTGTTCGGCACCTCGGCCAAGTATCTCGATGTGCTGCACAAGCAGGGTTATGCCCCCATCAAGACCCACGACCTGCCTGCCTTGCGCCTCATCTGCAGCACCGGATCCGTGCTGTCGCCGGAGGGGTTTGACTATGTTTACCAGCAGATAAAGCCGGATGTGCAGCTCAGCTCCATCTCCGGCGGCACCGACATCTGCTCCTGCTTCGTCATCGGCAACCCCTTGAGCCCCGTCTATCGCGGCGAGAGCCAGGGGCGCGGCCTTGGTCTCGCGGTGCAGGTATTCAACGAGGCGGGCCAGCCGGTGCTGGGTGAGAAGGGCGAGCTGGTCTGTACCAAGCCGTTCCCGGCCCAGCCCATTTACTTCTGGGGTGACGAAAATGGCGACAAGTACCACGCCGCCTACTTCGAGCGGTTCGACAACATCTGGTGCCACGGGGACTGGATCGAGCTGACCCCGACCGGCGGTATTCTGTTCTACGGCCGCTCCGACGCGACCCTCAACCCGGGCGGCGTGCGCATCGGCACCAGCGAGATCTACCGCTATGTGGAACAACTCGACGAGGTGGAAGAGAGCATCGTCATCGGCCAGCAATGGAAACAGGACGAGCGGGTGGTGCTGTTCGTCAAGCTCAAGGCGGACTGCAAGCTGGATGAGCCGCTACGCGAGCGGATCCGCCAGCAAATAAAGCAGCACTGCACCGCCCGTCATGTGCCTGCCCGCATCCTGCAGGTGGATGCCATCCCCCGCACCAAGTCCGGCAAGATAGTGGAGCTGGCGGTGCGGGAAGTGGTGCACAACCGCCCCGTCAACAACACCCACGCCCTCGCCGATCCCGAGGTCTTGAACCAGTATCGCAACCGGCCGGAACTGGCTAGCTGATACCACGCTCATCTCCATCGGAGGCGCCGCAAGGCGCCTCTTTTTTGCCCGTTTTGTGATGAAGAGCTTTTACTCGATAACTGTTAAACAAATGTTTTAAATAGGTGTTGAAAATGTCTCCTTTTGGATCAATAGTGAGCCTCGCCCCCTGCTGGGGATAAAGGAGCACCACCCCCCACCATGTGGGAACAAGGAGACACTCTCATGATCTACCAAGGCGAAACCCTGACGGTCAGCTACCTCGAAGACGGCATTGCCGAACTGAGGTTCGATGCCCCGGGTTCAGTCAACAAGCTGGATCGCGCTACCCTGCTCTCCCTGAGCGAAGCGATCGCCGCATTAAAACAAGAACGTGAACTAAAAGGTCTGATCCTCACCTCCGGCAAAGACGCCTTCATCGTCGGCGCCGACATCACCGAATTCCTGGAACTGTTCGATCTGCCGCAAGAAGACCTGCTCGGCTGGCTGAAAAAGGCCAACGACATCTTCAGCGCCATCGAAGATCTGCCGGTACCCACCCTCTCCGCCATCAAGGGCCATGCTCTGGGCGGCGGCTGCGAGACCATTCTCTCCACCGATTTCCGGCTGGCCGACACCACGGCCAAGATCGGTCTGCCCGAGACCAAGCTCGGCATCATGCCGGGCTTTGGCGGCACTGTCCGTCTGCCGCGGGTGATCGGAGCCGACAACGCGCTGGAGTGGATCACCACCGGCAAGGATTACCGTGCCGATGACGCCCTCAAGGTGGGTGCCATCGATGCCGTGGTCGCCCCCGACGCGCTGCACAGCGCCGCCGTGCAGATGATCAAGGACGCGATCAAAGGCAAGCTGGACTGGCAGGGCCGCCGCGCCGCCAAGAAGGCCCCGCTGCGCCTCTCCAAACTGGAAGCCATGATGAGCTTCACCACCGCCGCCGGTATGGTTGCCGCCGTGGCGGGCAAACACTATCCGGCCCCCATGGCCGCCGTGAAGACGGTGGAAGCCGCCGCTGGCATGGGCCGTGACGAAGCGCTGGCCGCCGAAGCCGCCACCTTCATCAAGCTGGCGAAAACCGACGTGGCCAAGGCGCTGGTCGGCATCTTCCTCAACGATCAGCACATCAAGGCGCTGGCCAAGAAGGCCGCCAAGCAGGCAAACAAGGCCACCGGCCATGCCGCCGTGCTGGGTGCCGGCATCATGGGGGGTGGCATCGCCTACCAGTCTGCCAGCAAGGGCATCCCGGCGGTGATGAAGGACATCAACGAGAAAGCGCTGGCACTTGGCATGAATGAGGCCACCAAGCTGCTCAACGGCCAGCTCGAGCGCGGTCGCATCGACGGCATCAAGATGGGCCAGGTGCTCTCCGCCATTACCCCAACCCTCAGCTATGACAACGTCAAGCATGTGGACGTGGTGGTCGAAGCCGTGGTCGAGAACCCGAAAGTGAAGGCGGCCGTGCTGAGTGAAGTGGAAGGGATCATCGGCGAAGACGCCGTGCTCGCCAGCAACACCTCCACCATCCCCATCTCCCTGCTGGCCAAGGGACTGAAGCGCCCCGAGAATTTCTGCGGCATGCACTTCTTCAACCCGGTGCACCGCATGCCACTGGTGGAGATCATCCGCGGCGAGCAAACTTCCGATGAAACCATCAACCGCGTGGTGGCCTACGCCGCCGCCATGGGCAAGTCCCCGGTGGTGGTCAACGACTGCCCCGGCTTCTTCGTGAACCGCGTGCTGTTCCCTTACTTCTTCGGCTTCAACAAGCTGGTCGCCGACGGCGCCGACTTCGCCGCCGTCGACAAGGTGATGGAGAAGGAGTTCGGCTGGCCCATGGGCCCCGCCTACCTGCTGGACGTGGTCGGCATCGACACCGGCCACCATGCCGGTGACGTGATGGCGCAGGGCTTCCCGGCACGCATGAGCAAGGAAGGTCGTACCGCCATCGACGTGATGTACGAGGCGAGCCGCTTCGGTCAGAAGAACGGCAAGGGCTTCTACGCCTACGAGCAGGACAAGAAGGGCAAGCCGAAGAAGGTGGCCGACGCCGCCAGCTACGAGCTGCTGGCCCCCATCGCCAAGCCGAAGCAGGATTTCGACAAGGAAGCCATCATCGCCCGCATGATGATCCCGATGATCAACGAGGTGGTGCTCTGCCTGGAAGAGGGCATAGTCGCCACGCCAGCCGAAGCCGACATCGCGCTGGTCTACGGTCTGGGCTTCCCTCCCTTCCGCGGCGGCGTGTTCCGCTATCTGGACACCATTGGCCTGGATCGCTACGTGGCCATGGCCGACCAGTATGCCGATTTGGGTCCGCTCTACCGCGTCAGCGACAAGCTGCGCGAGATGGCTGCCCAGGGCAAAACCTTCTACTGATTGCGGAAAGGAGATCCATTCATGAAAGACGTAGTCATTGTCGACTGTATCCGGACCCCGATGGGCCGGTCCAAGGGCGGCGCCTTCCGCAACGTGCGTGCAGAAGACTTGTCCGCGCACCTGATGAAATCCATCCTGCTGCGCAACCCCAACCTCGACCCGAACGAGATCGAGGATATCTACTGGGGCTGCGTGCAGCAGACCCTGGAGCAGGGCTTCAACATTGCCCGCAACGCCGCCCTGCTGGCCGGCATTCCCAAGCAGGTGGGGGCAGTCACCGTCAACCGCCTGTGCGGCTCCAGCATGCAGGCGCTGCATGATGCCTCCCGCGCCATTCAGGTAGGTGATGGGGATATCTTCATCATCGGCGGCGTCGAACACATGGGCCACGTGCCCATGAGCCACGGGGTGGACTTCCACCCCGGCATGGCCAAGTCGGTGGCGAAAGCCTCCGGCATGATGGGGCTGACCGCCGAGATGCTCGGCAAGCTGCACGGCATCAGCCGATCGCAGCAGGACGAGTTTGCCGCCCGCTCCCACCGCCGCGCTCACGCCGCCACCGTGGAAGGCCGTTTTGCCAAGGAGATCGTCGGGCTGGAAGGTCATGACGCCAGCGGCGCCCGCTTCTTCTACGACTACGACGAAGTGATCCGCCCGGAGACCACGGTCGAGACTCTGAGCCAGCTGCGCCCGGTGTTTGACCCGGTCAACGGTACCGTCACCGCCGGCACCTCCTCGGCCCTGTCCGATGGCGCCGCCGCCATGCTGGTGATGAGTGCGGACCGTGCCAAGGCGCTCGGCCTCACCCCGCGCGCCAAGGTACGTGCCATGGCCATCGCCGGCTGTGACGCCGCCATCATGGGTTACGGCCCGGTGCCGGCCACCCAGAAAGCGCTCAAGCGGGCCGGTCTGACCGTCGGCGACATCGATCTGTTCGAACTGAACGAAGCGTTTGCCGCCCAGTCCCTGCCCTGCGTGAAGGATCTGGGTCTGCAGGATCTGGTGGACGAGAAGGTGAACCTCAACGGTGGCGCCATCGCCCTGGGTCACCCGCTCGGCTGCTCCGGTGCCCGCATCTCCACCACCCTGATCAACCTGATGGAAGAGAAGGACGCCACCCTGGGAGTCGCCACCATGTGCATCGGCCTGGGTCAGGGCATCGCCACCGTGTTCGAACGGGTGTAAGTGAATCACTCCTGACCGCTCACCGGTCAGGGACGCCGCCTCGGGGCGGCAACAACAGACAGAAGGCGGCCCTGCTTCCCGGCACTGCGGCCCCATCACGAATACCGGGTCGGCCTGCCGACCCTGCTGTCGAGTCTGTGGAACGCGCCACACGGGGTGCGCTCCTGCCGTCGGAATCTGCGTGTTGGCCGGCCCGTTTGGGTCGGCCTTTTTTATTCTTTTCCCGCGATCGGGGCCAATCCTGAGGCTATATTGCCCATAACTTCACATTAGAGGGGGGGCTTGCTTGCTTTTTACTCCCCCGACAGGTTCAATCTGCACAAAAAAATGGGTGGATGCACATACATATGTCAACGAGCAAACAACTGCTTATCGTCGACGACGATCGGGAGATCCGCGAGCTGCTCAACGAGTACCTGACCCGGGCCGGTTTTGAGGTACTGACCGCGGCTGAAGGGAACGAGATGCGCCAACAACTGGCCCAGCACAGCCCGGACCTCATCATTCTGGACATCATGATGCCCGGCGACGACGGCTTTACCCTCTGCCAGCAGATCCGCCGCGACTCCCAGGTACCCATCATCATGCTCACCGCCGCCTCCGACGAGGCTGACCGGGTGATCGGTCTGGAACTTGGCGCCGACGACTACATCGCCAAGCCGTTCAGCCCGCGCGAGCTGCAGGCCCGCATCAAGGCGCTGCTGCGCCGCGCCGAATTCCGCCAGCCGGAGAAAGAGAAGGAACCGAGCCGTCGGCTGCGCTTCGCCGAGTGGACCCTGGACACCCTGAGCCACCAGCTGACCCACGAAGATGGCAGCCTGCTGGATCTCTCCGGCAGCGATGCCCTGCTGCTCGGCATGTTCCTGCAACAGCCCGGCGTGGTCCTGGACCGGGATACCATCTCGGACGCCACCCGCGGTCGCGAGAGCCTGCCCATGGAGCGCGGCATCGATGTGCAGATCAGCCGCCTGCGCCAGAAGCTGGGTGACAACGGCAAGAGCCCGCGCATTATCAAGACCATTCGCGGCAGCGGCTACATGCTGATCGCCGAAGTCCACGAGATCCCGTAACAGACAGACGCTACGGTGAGACCTTGAACGGGCAGAAGAGAGACCCATCACGGGGCAACGGCAAGGCACAGAGGTAAGCACCCCATGCTGATCGACAAGAGACACACGCTGCCATGACGGGGCAGAAGTTCTGGCGAGCCCTGGTGCCGCGCTCCCTGCTGTCGCGGATGTTGCTGCTGTTGCTGCTGGCCATCCTGCTCTCCCAGACCATACTCACCGGCATCTGGATGCAGCAGATCCAGAAGCGGGAGCTGGAGGGCATGCTCAGCACCACCCGCAACCTGGCGCTGTCGGCCGCCTCCACCGTCAACTTCTTCAAGTCCCTGCCGCTGCAGTACCGTCACATCGCGCTGGATCAGCTGCGCAACATGGGGGGCAGCCGCTTCTTCGTCTCCTTGAACGAGGAAGAGATCCACATCAGCGCCATCCCCGACAGCGAGCGCAAGACGCTGGTGTTGAAGGAGGTGCAGGAAGTGCTGACCCGCAAGCTCTCCGACGCCATGGCGATCAAGGTGGACTTCTCCCGCCCCGAGGAGCTGCACGTCTTCAACAACGACACCCTGCTGGCGGATCTGCCCTCCTCCTGGGCCCGCTACACCCTGTCCCTGGAGCCCATCAATCCGCCGGTGCTGGTGACCCAAATAGAGATAGAACCGGGGGAGTGGCTCTATCTGGCGGCCCTGCTGCCCGCCCCCTACATGACCCTGGATGACACCGTGATGCCGAGCAACCAGGTGCGCTTCATCGCCCTGATGACGGTGTTCCTCTGCTTCTTCACCTTCATGCTGGTGCGCTGGCAGACCCGCCCCCTGCGCCGGCTCGCCAAGGCGGCGGTCAACCTCGGCAAGGACATCGACCAGCCCTCCCTCAAAGAGGAGGGTGCCTCCGAGATCGTCGCAGCCACCCGCGCCTTCAACATCATGCAGCAACGCATCCGCCGCTTCATCGACGATCGGGAGCGGCTGTTCAGCTCCATCTCCCACGACCTCAAGACCCCCATCACCCGGCTGCGGCTGCGGGTCGAGCTGCTGGACGACGAGGCGCAGATCGCCAAGTTCAACAAGGATCTCGACGAGCTGGAGCTGATGGTCAAAGGGGCGCTGCAGACGGTGAAGGAAACCGACATTCACGAGAACCTCGAGCAGATCGACATCAACGCCCTGCTGGAGCAGATGGCGGAGTCCATGAACCTGCACGAGGATCTGCTCACCATAGAGGGGCACTGCAAGTGGCCCTACCGCGGCAAGCTGCTGGCCCTCAAGCGCTGCATCGGCAATCTGGTGGACAACGGCATCAAGTACGGCCAGCGCGTGCGCATCATCATCATGGATGACGAGGAGATGCTGATCCTCTTCATCATGGACGAGGGCCCGGGCCTGCCGGAAGACCAGTTCGAGCGCATCTTCGAGCCCTACTATCGCCTCAGCACGGATGCCGCCGGCACCGGGCTGGGCCTTGGCATCGCCCGCAACATCGCCCACGCCCACGGCGGCGACCTGGTGCTGGAAAATCGCCCCCAGGGCGGCCTGCAGGCCACCCTCTCCCTACCAAGGCAGTAATGTATGAAGTGGTTGTCTTTTTCTGTCATCGCCCTGCTCTCCTTGCCCGTTTGTGCCTCCCAGGTGGAGGTATTGCACTGGTGGACCTCCGGCGGCGAGGCCAGGGCCGTGGAAGTGCTCAAGTCCGAGTGGGCCGAACAGGGCAACCAGTGGAACGACTTCGCGGTACAGGGCGGGGGCGGCAAGAGCGCCATGACGGTGCTCAAGAGCCGGGCCCTGGCGGCAAACCCGCCGGAGGCGGCCCACCTCAAGGGGTTCGAGCTGCACGAGTGGGGCAGCCTGGGCTTTCTGCGCGATCTCACCCCCATGGCCGAGCATCTCGGCTGGTACCCTCAGCTGCCCCCCATGGTGCGCGATACCCTCAGCCAGAACGGCGCCCTGATGGCGGTCCCCACCGGCATCCACCGGGTCAACTGGCTGTGGCTCAACCGCAAGGTATTCGAGCGACAGGGGCTCAAGCCCCCCACCGACTGGGCCCAGTTCGTGGCGGTGGCGGACAAGCTCAAGGAGCAGGGCATCCCCCCCCTCGCCATCGGTAACGAACCCTGGCAGATCGCGGTGCTGTTCGAAACGGTGGCCCTCGGCGAAGGGGGCAAGACCTTCTATCGCAAGGCCTTCCTCGAACAGGACAGCGCCACCCTGACCGGCCCCGACATGGTGCGGGTGCTGACTCGCTTCCAGCAGTTGCGCGCTTATGTGCCCGAGAAATACGCCGGCCTGAAATGGCACCAGGCCACCAACTTGCTGGAGAGCGGCGGCGCCGCCATGCAGGTGATGGGGGACTGGGTGAAAGGCGAGCTGAGTGCAGGCAACTACCGCCCCGGCGAGGATATCGAGTGCCTGCCAAGCCCGGGCAGCCAGGGGCTGTTCAGCTACAACCTCGACTCCATCGCCATGTTCAAGCAGCGGGATCCCGCCCAGTTGCAGGCCCAGGGCGAGCTGGCCAGGCTGTTGATGACACCGCGCTTCCAGGAAGCGTTCAACCGGGTGAAGGGCTCCATCCCGGCGCTCATCAAGCCAGACATGAGCAAGTTCGATCGCTGCGCCATCCGCTCCTATCGGGACTTCCTCCACGCCGAGCAACAGGACAACCTGCTGCCCAGCATGGCGGAGGGGATGGCGGTGCCCACCAACATGCGCCAGGGGATCATGGATGTGCTAAGCAGCTTCTTCAACGACGCCAGGGCCAACCCCGAGCAGACGGCACAGCAGCTGGAACGCGCCATGCGCTCGACCCGTTCCGGCGCGGAGCAGAAATGACAAAGGCGGACATCGTCCGCCTTTGAGTACCGAGAGCCAGGCTCTCAGGAGGGATCGTTCTCGTCCTCATCCTCGTCGTAGTAGTCGCTGAGCTCGATCCAGAGCCCCAGTCCTATCATCACCATGGAGCCGAACCAGGTACCGGTATTACCGATCGGGCTGCCCAGCACTATCATGGCGAACGACAAGAACCCCATGCCTGCGTAGGCTTGCAATCTGCCGTAGGAGACCTGCATATTCACACCTCCTTGTTGAATATGGTTCAATTTTTATATTACTCATCGAGCGAAGCCTGGGTAGAGCCGGTTCACATTTTGGTAGCATATGCTGCATAACCGCCCCGTGGTTTGATTATTTTTTCGCCGTGAGTATCATTGCTGGCCGAATTGGTTGAAGGTTGATTATTGATGAGTGCTTTATTCTGCGACGCAACGCACGAGTTGGACGCAATCGGGCTTCGTTGCCCCGAACCCGTGACGATAGCGCGCAAGAAGGTGCGGCTGAAGGTTGATTATTCATGAGTACTGAATTCTGCAATGCGACCCACGAGCTGGACGCAATCGGGCTTCGTTGCCCCGAACCCGTGATGATGGTTCGCAAGAAAGTGCGGCTGATGGCGGATGGGGAGACCCTGCTGGTCAGCGCCGACGACCCCTCCACCACCCGCGACATTCCCAGCTTCTGCCGCTTCATGGACCACACCCTGGTCGCCAGCGAGACAGAGCAGGCCCCCTATCGCTATCTGATCCGCAAGGGTCAATAACCCTGTACCGGAGCAAACATGACAACCATTACCCGTATCGGGACCACCCAGCGCTGGTCTGATGTGGTCATCCACAACGGCACCCTCTACGTGGTGGAAGTGCCCGCCACCGACACCGCCGACATCCACCAGCAGACCCGTGAAGTGCTGGAAAGCCTGCAGCGTCTGCTGGAAGCCAACGGTTCCGGCGTCGACAGGATCCTGATGGCCAACATCTATCTCAAGGACATTGAAGACATCGCCGCCTTCAACGCCCAGTGGGACGCCTGGATCCCTGCGGGTACAGCCCCGGTCAGAGCCTGCGTACAGGCCCGTCTCGCCCACGAAGGCTACAAGGTGGAAGTGCAGCTGACTGCGGCTGTCTAAACAAAGCGGGATGCCTGGCTCCCCTGATGCCGACACAGCCCCCGTTCGCGCCTGTGTACAGGCCCGTCTCGCCCACGAAGGCTACAGGGTGGAAGTACAGCTGACTGCCGCTGTCTAATCAAAACGGGATGCCTGTCTCCCCTGATGCCGACACAGCCCCCGTGCGCGCCTGCGTGCAGGCCCGTCTCGCCCACGAAGGCTACAGGGTGGAAGTACAGCTCACTGCCGCTGTCTAAACAAAGCGGGATGCCTGGCTCCCCTGATGCCGACACAGCCCCGGTCCGCGCCTGCGTACAGGCCCGTCTGGCCCACGAAGGCTACAGGGTAGAAGTGCAGCTGACTGCGGCTGTCTAAACAAAGCGGGATGCCTGGCTCCCCTGATGCAGACACAGCCCCCGTTCGCGCCTGCGTGCAGGCCCGTCTCGCCCACGAAGGCTACAAGGTGGAAGTGCAGCTGACTGCGGCTGTCTAAACAAAGCGGGATGCCTGGCTCCCCTGATGCAGACACCGCCCCCGTGCGCACCTGCATGCAGGCCCGCCTCGCCCACGAAGGCTACAGGGTGGAAGTACAGCTCACTGCCGCTGTCTAATCAAAACGGGATGCCTGGCTCCCCTGATGCCACAGCCCCCGTTCGCGCCTGCGTGCAGGCCCGTCTGGCCCACGAAGGCTACAGGGTAGAAGTGCAGCTGACTGCGGCTGTCTAAGAGGCGGTTATCCCCTCATCCCCGCCCCTTCTCCCGCAAGGGGAGAAGGGAGCAAAGAACAAGGCGCCACTGCCCACAACGCCGAATAACAAAAGGCCCCGCCATCGCTGGCGGGGCCTTTTTTGGCATCGAACCGGGCCGCTTAGGCGGTCGGGGTCAGGGTGATGGTTACCCGACGGTTCTGGGCCTTACCTTCAGCGGTGCTGTTGCTGGCCACCGGCTGATCCGGGCCCACACCACTGATGGCGATGCGGCTGCCGGACACGCCCTGGCCGATCAGCTGGGCGGCAACGGCATCGGCGCGATCCCGGGAGAGCTTCATGTTCAGCTCGCGGGAGCCGGTGCTGTCGGTGTGACCGACCACGTTCAGACGGGTCTTGTCGAACTCGGCAACCACCAGGGCCACACCGGACAGGGTGTTGGCACCGGCGGCTTTCAGCTGGGCGCTGGAGCTGTCGAAGGTGACGTTGTTCGGCATGTTGAGGATCAGCTGATCACCGTTGCGGGTCACGCTGACGCCGGTGCCTTGCAGCTTCTCACGCAGCTTGGCTTCCTGCACATCCATGTAGTAACCGATACCGCCACCCAGGGCCGCACCGGCGGCGACGCCAGTCAGGATGCCCTTTTTGCGGTCGCCCTTGCTGGAGGAGAGCGCCCCCACGGCTGCGCCGGTCGCCGCACCCGCCAACGCGCCCCAGGCGCCCTTGGAGGTCTGGGATTCACCGGTATAGGGGTTGGTGGTACAGCCAGTGATGGCGACGGTCAGGGCAAGTGCAGGAACCAGTTTCTTGAAATGCATGAAAAAACCTCTGAAAAAGAACGACTCTAGCCGATGGCCGCGCATTCTAACCCAGAGAGGCGCCAGAGTGTGACGCGCGCATTGCGAAGATGGGCAGGGGGCAAAACGCCCCCTGCCCCTTGCGACTTACCCGGTGCAGACCATCTTCGGACGGGCCCGCATCAATATTTGATATCCCGGGCCTTGTCTCGCCCCTCCTGCTTGTTGTCACGATGCTCCTGGCGGCAGTCGGCATTGCCCACCACCCCCTCACGACACGCCTGTTTCGCGTCACGGGACTCCTGACGGGTATCCTGACGCACATCGCGGGCGTCACGGCGCTCCTGGGCCTGCTTGGTGGCCTGTGCAGGCAGGGCGGCCAGCAAGGCGGTGGCGGCAAGCAGCGCCAATACGGACTTCTTCATGATGGCTCCTTCGCCAGACAACCTGAACCGGTCCGGCGTCTTTCAATGATAGGGGAGGGGCAAGATCCCGGTAGCGCAAACTCGGCCCTCGGGGGCGTCGTTTGTGCAGCCTCGGACCTCCTTGCACAGGGCCGGCTTCCCCTCGTGTTTGCCCTGACGAGCGACGTCATCCCCAGGGTGCAGCCGATCAGGCCGGGGAAGAGAGGGCGAACGGCGCTCAGTGACACGGGATTCCCTCGTGATGACGATCCCGATGGTGAACCCGTGTGACTGTATCCCGGCTGTACCGAGGGGCGAAAAGGCCCCAGGCCCGGTGCAACGGAACATGCTCCCGGGGTCTGGAGTGGTTGCCCCCCATATGCGGGTTGTCTCATAAGAGCCCATGGCCCCAGAGTGGGTGACATTTCTCACGGAGCCATGACCATGTCGTCCCTTTCCCGCCCCGCGCTGCTCATCATCGACATCCAGGTGGGCCTCCTTCACGGCCCGGAAGCCCCCCATGCCGGGGCCGAGACCCTGGCCAACATCAATCGCCTGAGCCAGGCGGCCCGCAGTGCCGCTCTCCCTGTGCTGGCGGTGCGCCACACGGGCCCGGCCGGCAGCCCCATCGCCGCCGGCAGTCCGTTCTGGCAGCTTGCGCCTGAGCTGGTCGTCGGCGAGGCCGATCGGGTGTTCGACAAGCAGCGCCCCAGCGCCTTCCATGGCACCGGTCTCGATGGCTGGCTGAAAGAGGACGGCGTGCAGACCCTGATCGTCACCGGCATGAAGACCCAGTACTGCATCGACACCACCTGCCGGGCGGCGGCAGATCTCGGCTACACCGTAGTGCTGGTGAGCGATGCCCATACCTGCATGGACACGCCGCAACTGACCGCCCCCCAGATCATCGCCCATCACAACGCCACCCTGGCCGGCCCCTTCGTGCGGCTGATGAGCAGCGACGAGGTGTGCGAGGCGCTCGGCCGCCCCCTTGAGCCCTGCTGATTCAGAGCAAAAAAAGAAGGGAGGCTTGAGCCTCCCTTCTTCGTGCATTTCCCCTTCACGTCGCCGCTGCTTGCTGGCACTCGGCGTGGCAAGGGCAGGTCACCAGATGATCGTTCACCATGCCCACCGCCTGCATGAAGGCGTAGCAGATGGTGCTGCCGACGAAGGTGAAGCCGCGCTTCTTGAGGGCCTTGGACATGGCATCCGACTCCGGCGAGGTCGCCGGAATGTCGCCGTTGCCCTGACGCTGGTTGACGATGGGGGCGCCGCCCACGAAGCCCCACAGATAATCGACGAAGTCGATGCCTTCCGCCTCCAGCGCCAGATAGGCGCGGGCGTTTTTGATGATCGACTGCACCTTGAGCCGGTTGCGAATGATGCCGGTATCCTGCATCAGCCGTTCCACATCTTGGTCGTCGAACTGCACGATGCGCACCGGATCAAAATCCGCATAGGCGCGATGGTAGCTCTCGGTGCGCTTGAGGATGGTGATCCACGACAGCCCCGCCTGTTGACCATCGAGGCAGAGCTTGGCAAACAACTCGCGGGCGTCATACACCGGCCTGCCCCACTGCTTGTCATGGTATTCGATGTATTCCGGGTCTTTGGTCACCCAGGCGCAGCGCAGTTCCATTTCCTCTCCCCTGTTTTTCATCGGCCATCGGCAGGCCGCTTGCGTCGGCGACATCATAGGGCAAGCGGCAACATAGCCCCACTAATCCCCTGTAATTTCGCCTATTATCCGACCATGCCAGACGGTATACTCCCTCGGTTCACATTCAGCAAATCTTGCTCTGATTTCATTTCGCGCGAAAAACACTATGCAAAAATTCGATGTCAAAACCTTTCAGGGCCTGATCCTGCAGTTGCAGGACTATTGGTCCCGCCAGGGCTGTACCATCATTCAGCCGCTGGATATGGAAGTGGGTGCCGGTACCTCCCACCCCATGACCTGCCTGCGCGCCCTGGGCCCGGAGCCCATCGCCTGCGCCTACGTACAACCGTCCCGCCGTCCGACTGACGGCCGCTACGGTGAGAACCCGAACCGCCTGCAGCACTACTACCAGTTCCAGGTGATCATCAAGCCCTCCCCCGACAACATTCAGGAACTCTATCTGGGCTCCCTGAAAGAACTGGGTATGGATCCTGAAATCCACGACATCCGCTTCGTGGAAGACAACTGGGAAAACCCGACGCTGGGCGCCTGGGGTCTGGGTTGGGAAGTGTGGCTGAACGGCATGGAAGTGACCCAGTTCACCTACTTCCAGCAAGTTGGCGGCCTCGAGTGCAAGCCGGTGACCGGCGAGATCACCTACGGTCTCGAGCGTCTGGCCATGTACATCCAGGGCGTCGACAGCGTCTACGATCTGGTCTGGTCTGACGGCCCGCTGGGCAAGACCACCTACGGCGACGTGTTCCACCAGAACGAAGTGGAGCAATCCACCTACAACTTCGAACACGCCGACGTGGAGTTCCTGTTCCACTGCTTCGAGCAGTACGAGAAGGAAGCCCAGAACCTGCTGGCACTGGAAAAACCGCTGCCGCTGCCTGCCTACGAGCGCATCCTCAAAGCCGCTCACTCCTTCAACCTGCTGGATGCCCGCAAGGCCATCTCGGTCACCGAGCGTCAGCGCTACATCCTGCGCATTCGCACCCTGACCAAGGCCGTGGCAGAGGCATACTACGCCTCCCGCGAAGCGCTGGGCTTCCCTATGTGTCAGCGCAGTGAGAACAAGCAAGGTTAAGGAACGGACATGGCACAATATACATTTCTGGTAGAGATCGGTACTGCTGAGCTGCCGCCCAAAGCCCTGCGCTCCCTGGCCGAAGCCTTTGCCGACAACTTCAAAGCCGAACTGACCAAGGCCGATCTGGCCTTCGGCGCCGTCGAGTGGTTTGCCTCACCGCGCCGTCTGGCGCTGAAGGTGAGCGAGCTGGCTGGCGAACAGCCGAGCAAGAGCGTCGAGAAGCGCGGCCCGGCCGTAGCGCAGGCGTTCGATGCCGAAGGCAAGCCGACCAAGGCTGCCGAAGGCTGGGCCCGTGGCAACGGCATCACCGTTGAGCAGGCCGAGCGTCTGGTCACCGACAAGGGCGAATGGCTGGTTCACACCGCCAAGGTCGAAGGCCGTCCGGCCGTCGATCTGCTGGGCGAACTGGTTAGCCAGGCGCTGGCCAAACTGCCCATCCCGAAAATGATGCGCTGGGGCGACAAGACCATCCAGTTCGTGCGTCCGGTCTTCACCGTGACCCTGCTGCTGGATGGCGAGCTGGTGCCCGCCCACATTCTGGGTATCGACTCTGCCCGCACCATCCGCGGCCACCGCTTTATGGGCGAGAGCGAGTTCACCATCGACAACGCCAGCCAGTACCCGCAGATCCTGCAGGAGCGCGGCATGGTGATTGCCGACTTCATGGCCCGCAAGGCCAAAATCAAGGCTGACGTCGAAGCGGCCGCTGCCGCCTTCGGTGGCGTGGCCGATCTGGACGACGCCCTGCTGGAAGAAGTGACCGCACTGGTCGAGTGGCCGGTGGTGCTGACCGCCAACTTCGAAGAGAAGTTCCTGGCCGTGCCGGCTGAAGCGCTGGTGCACACTATGAAGGGTGACCAGAAGTACTTCCCGGTCTACGACAAGCACGGCAAGCTGCTGCCGAAGTTCATCTTCGTCACCAACATCGAGTCCAAAGACCCGAGCCAGATCATCAGCGGCAACGAGAAGGTGGTTCGTCCCCGTCTCTCTGACGCCGAGTTCTTCTTCAAGACCGACCTCAAGCAGACCCTGGCCTCCCGCCTGCCGCGCCTTGAAACCGTGCTGTTCCAGCAACAGCTGGGCACCGTCAAAGCCAAGGTCGAGCGTATCGAGACCGTCGCTGGCTTTATCGCCGAGCGCATCAGTGGTGGCGATAATGCCGTCGTGACTCAGGCCCGCCGTGCCGGTCTGCTCTCCAAGTGTGATCTGATGACCAACATGGTCGGCGAGTTCACCGACACCCAGGGTGTCATGGGGATGCACTACGCCCGTCACGATGGCGAAGACGAAGCCGTGGCCGTGGCCCTCAACGAGCAGTACATGCCGCGCTTTGCCGGCGATGCCCTGCCGTCCGGTCTGGTTGCCTGCGCCGTCGCGCTGGCCGACAAGTTCGACACCCTGGCCGGTATCTTCGGCATCGGCATGCTGCCCAAGGGTGACAAGGACCCGTTCGCCCTGCGTCGCGCCGCCATCGGTGCCCTGCGCATCATGACCGAGAAGCAGCTGGACCTGGATCTGGTTGAACTGGTTGAAGAAGCGGTACGCGTCTACGGCGACAAGCTGACCAACAAAACCGTCGTTACCGACGTGGTCGACTTTATGCTGGGCCGCTTCCGCGCCGCCTATCAGGACGAAGGCATCGGTGCCGACGTGGTGCTGGCCGTTCTGGCCCGCCGCCCGACCCGTCCGCTGGACTTCGATCGCCGCGTCAAGGCCGTCAGCCACTTCCGCACGCTGGATGCAGCACTGGCACTGGCTGCCGCCAACAAGCGCGTGAGCAACATTCTGGCCAAGGTCGAGGTTCCACTGCCCACGACCGTCAAACCGGAACTGCTGGTCGATGCCGCCGAGAAGGCGCTGGCCACCCAGGTTGCCGAACTGCAAGCCGAACTGGCCCCGCTGTTCGCCGCCGGTGACTATCAGGCCGCCCTCACCCGTCTGGCCGCCCTGCGCGAGCCGGTCGACACCTTCTTCAACGAGGTGATGGTGATGGCCGACGACGAAGCCCTCAAGGCCAACCGTCTGGCACTGCTGAACAACCTGCGCAACCTGTTCCTGCAAGTCGCGGATATCTCCCTGCTGCAGTAACGAAGATTGCCTGTATTACCCCAAAATGGCGCCATAGGCGCCATTTTTTTACAGATAGGTTCAATACAAGAATCTCTGTGTGATAAGGTTAGTATTTTTATGACATGAGTCATTATCAATAGGATAAAGGAACCTAAATTGCCTAAAGACTCTAAGAATGTCGCATCAAAGCATTTTTCTGGCGAGATATTCGACAAGCCGTTAATAATGGAAGGTTTTATAGAAAGTGAGCCCACACGTTATATCGCTGAAATGCCATACGATTTAACTAGATATGAATTTAGCATCATAAAAAAGCCTGATAACACAGAAATGTATTTTAATTTGTTCGCAGGTGCTAGTATAGGCCTACTAATATCGATCATTGGAAAAGCCGTAGCCTCCTTAGTAGCTAAAGAAGACCCTCAACTAGCTGGATGGGAAATAATATCGCTAGTCATTGGCTTATTTATTTGCCTAGTAACAAAGCGTTTCGTTAAATCTAATGAAGACAAAGAAAAGGAAGATTTACTAAACGCGATAGAAGAGCACTTCATCAATAACAAAAAAAGAAAACTACATGTTACTAAGGGAGAATGGCAATGAAGATTAATTCTCTTCCCACCAACTATAAGGCACCGAGTAGTATTTATATCGGTAGCAACATCATATCCAATGTTAATACTTTGATAGATTTCAAAGGATTCGCTCCCATATTAATAGGGGATGGCAAGATTCCCAGGATATGGATTAATATACCAGCCAAACAAGATGGTTCAGAGTGGTATCCATTGGTAAAAGATAATTTCTCTACAAACCCATCTGTTCTTGTAATTAAAAGCGGAAATAGAGTTAAAGTAACTACGCCAGATGGCGTGATAATTGACTGTGAAAAAGAAAAGAATGGAAGTGTTACAGTTAATAAATTAAATTTAAAACCCTTTGGTTTAAATGTTTATTCAGATGAAAAAAGCATGAGCATTATGAATGCAACTTTCTCATCAAGCAAATTTTCAAACATGATGTCCGTAATTGGCATTAGCTAACAATGTCAGTTCGTAGGTTCGATTAGCCGTCAGGCGTAATCGGACGTTCGCGTAAATCAATTCTCCCGCCATAACGGCCAGCCGAATTTTCCCCTCCGGCTGGCCACCCTGTTTCATGGCAACAACCGCAATCAAAACCTCTCGTTCGTCCGATGACGCTGCGCTAATCGAACCTGCGGGGCGACGGAGGCCTACGGAGTATGCTGCTTGGTATTGATCGGTCATTGTCGAATCCATCATGGCCCCGACTTTGCCACACAATCCTCTACCCGATACCCGCCAGCCCCAAGGAATAACCTCTGCCGGCGAGAGAGGAGCTGTTATCCTTTGAGGCAATCTCTCGCGACCCCACGCCTTGAAAGGAACGTCATGGACATACCTGCCGCCCCGTCCTCCACCCTCTGCCAGCAGTGTCATGAGCAGGTGGATCTCGACTTCGATTTCACCATGGCCTTTCAGCCCATCGTCGATTGCAGCCAGCGCACCCTCTTCGGCTATGAGGCTCTGGTGCGGGGGCTCAACAACGAGCCGGCGCAGAGCGTGATTGCACGGGTCAACGACGACAACCGCTACCGCTTCGATCAGCTGTGCCGGATCAAGGCCATCGCGCTGGCCGCCCGCCTCGACATGCGGGGCATGCTGAGCATCAACTTCCTGCCCAATGCGGTCTATCGCCCGGAGCGCTGCATCCGCACCACGTTGCAGGCGGCCCGCGAGCATCTCTTTCCCATCGAGCAGATCATGTTCGAGTTCACCGAGGTGGAGCAGGTGCAGGACAACCGCCATATTCGCGGCATCGTCGATCACTATCAGGCCCTGGGCTTCAAGACGGCGATCGACGACTTTGGCGCCGGTTACTCGGGCCTGAGCCTGCTGGCCGATTTTCGCCCCGACATCATCAAACTCGACATGCACCTGCTGCGCGGCATCGACCAGGACCCGATCCGTCAGGCCATCGTTCGCCACTGTCTGGCGCTGTTTACGGAGTTGCAGATCACCCCGCTGGCGGAAGGGGTCGAGACCCGCGACGAGATGGCCTGCCTGCGGGAGATGGGCGTCAGCCTGATGCAGGGCTATCTGTTTGCCCGCCCCGGCTTCGAAACCCTGCCCGAGGTGGATTTCGCCAGCCTGTGAGCGGCGCTGGCCATCTCCCTTGGTTGGCGTTCATTCGGGCAAGGCGGGACGGGAGGATATCCACGGGCGGACGGCAGAAAGCGCTGGACCGGGCAACCCCCTGGGCTAGGATGGGACTGTCACCCTTTGCAACCACCGCTCTGACAGGGACACCATGGCGCAGGTTTCAGGATACCGCTTCTTCGCTCTTTCACTGCTCTTGCTGCTGGCCTTCCAGGTATGGGGGGCGCAAGGCAGAGGCAACATCACACTGGTGAGCTCCCTTGAAACCAGGGAGTCCCCCTATGGTCGCTGGCTCGATCTCATCTATCGGGATGCGTTCGCCCGCCTGGGCTATGCATTCCAGTACCAGGGCTACCCCGGGGGACGGGCCCCCCTGCTGGCAGAGCAGGGTCAGGTCGATGGCGAGATCCACCGCGCCGCCAGCTACCAGCAGCAGACCCGCACCCTCCAGCGCGTGCCCGAGCCCCATTTCGCCGTCTCCTATCAGGCCTATGCCCACCAGCCCGGGATCCAGCTGCAGGGGTGGCACAGCCTGCTGGGCACCGGTTATCGGGTCGAGTTTCGCCGTGGCGCCAAGCTGCCGGAGATGATGCTGGGCAAGGTGGTGGCACCGAACCGGCTCTTTGCCATCACCACCGCCGAGCAGGGGATGGGCAAGCTGCTCAAGGGGCGCAGTGACCTCTATGTGGAGCAGACCCTGATTGCCAGCCAGGCCCTGGCCGCCCTGACGCGCCAGGACCCGGGCTATGCCGGCATCTACTCCGCCGGGGTGATGGAGCTGGCCGATTCTTACGTCTACCTGCACGAACGGCATCAGGATCTGCTGCCCCCCCTTGCCAGCGTGATCCGGCAAATGAAGCAGGACGGCACGGTGGCGCGCTATGAGCAGCAGGCCATGGCGGCTGAGGGCTCCAGCCAGCCATGACGTCCTCTTTTTCCGCAAGCCCTCCCGCGCCCTGACCATGCAGGAGACCCGGGGCGATCAATTCTGTCGCAGAGTCATGGCCGCAGCGGGCACCCTGTTCGTCAACACCACGTTGACAAAAACGCCCCCTGTATCAGGGATACTCGCCATATAAAACCCCATCGACCTTGTGTTCATCTGGCTTGCGGCCAAAAGGCACCATGTCCGTCTGTGCATACCCCAAATCTTGCAACATCCCCCACTCCGACCGCCCCATCATTTCGATGGAGTCGCGTCATCGCTCAGGCATATCTTCCCCTCGAGGCCCGTGCCAGGGCCCGATCACAGGAGCAATAGATAATGAAAAAAGCAGTAACGGCCGCCTTGCTGGCCATGATGATGGCGGCCTCGGTTCAGGCGGCAGACAAGGTGACCACGGTGCCGGTGCACTTCGCCAAAGGCGCGCACAGCGCCAAGGTTGACGGCACTTTCTCCGGTTATGACACCATCAACTACACCCTGGGCGCCAAAGAAGGCCAGACCATGACTGTCGCCATCACCGGCAGCACCAATGCCAACTTCAACGTCTTCGCGCCGGGCGCCATCCCGGGTCAGGCCGAGGCTCTGGGCGGCGGCAACGTGGACACAAAATGGCAAGGCACCCTGCCCAAGTCGGGCAAGTACCTGATCCAGGTCTACCAGATGCGCGCCACCGCCCGTAAAGGCGCCAAGGTCCCCCACTCCCTGTCGGTCGGCATTCAGTAACCGACGCCAATATTGCCTGTGTGACAAGCAAGAAGGAGCCCATGAGGCTCCTTCTTTGTCATTGTGTGCTGGCACTGCGACCCGGGTAACGGCTCAGCCCTTGTAGGCGGGCAGCAGGTCCACCATGTTGAGCAGGTGGAAGGCGGCGGTCAGCACGCCGAACAGGATCACCAGGACGATCATGAAGAGGCCGCCGGGGGCGCGGAAGCCCTCGCCACCTTCTTCGCGCCGGGCCGCCCGCACCTTCCAGGCCAGCAGAGGCGGGATGATGCAGGTCCACAGGGTCGCCACGGCGCCCGCATAGCCGATGGCCACCAGGAAGCCGAACGGGAACAGCAAGGAGAGCACCAGGGGCGGCAGGAAGGTCACCGCCCAGGACTTGGCGCGGCCACCCCGGCTGTTGTCGAACTTGAACAGATCCGCCAGGTAGTCGAACACCCCGAGCCCCACCCCGATGAAGGAGGAGAGGATGGCCGCCATAGAGAAGGCGTTGAGGGCGCTGGCCACCGCCTTGGACTCGATCACCGAACCGAGAGCCTTGAGCAGGGCATCCACGTTGCCCCCCTCCGCGATCACCGGGCCGAACTCGCTGCGGGGCAGGTTGCCAAAGACGCTCACCAGCCAGATGAGGTAAAACGCGAGCGCGATCAGGGTACCCCCCAGAATGGCGCGGCTGGCACGGCGCTCTTCACCGTAGTAGGCGCGCATGGAGGAGACCGAATGGTGGTAGCCGAACGAGGTGAGCGCCACCGGCAGCATCACCAGGGCATAGGGCGCGTAGCTCACTTCGCTGCCCACCCGGTCGAGCAGCAGATCGAGGCGCACGTTCATCGACAGGCCCGAGATGCCGAAGGCAAAGCTCAGCCCCATCAGGATCACCAGCAACACCGAGATGCGGTCCACCGCCCGGGTGGAGTGCCACACCAGCAGGGAGAAGGCCAGGGTAAAGAGCACGGACGCCCACTGGCTGCCCATCCCCGTCATGCCGTTGATGATGAGACCGGCCGAGGTGATGTAGGCATAGAGCAGGATGCCGCCGACGAAGTAGACGCTGAGATTGTTGAGGGCGTTGACCTTCTCCCCCAGCAGATCCCGGGTCACGGTATCGAAGGAGACGCGCAGGGGATAGCCCCGATAGGACTCCAGCAGCATCCAGCCGGAGACCGTCATCACCACCATGGTCAGTGCCACCGCGAGCATGGACCAGAGGGTCCAGGCGCCCGCCCCCGCACTCGGCAGCCCCAGCATGCCGGCCCCCACACAGACGCCGGCAATGATGCATGCCCCGCCCACCAACGATGGTTTCTGTTCCATTACTCCCCCAAACGGATTGTCGACTGGTCACGGCACACTGCCGTGCTTCTCCTGCGTTCGCCACTGCTGGCGCCGGGGGACTTTACCCTGCATGCCTTCGGGTATCAAATCCGGAGGGAAAATGGGGGGAAACGGGCCGGATCCTGCGCCCCATCCGTGGAATATGTTCGGGATGGGGCCAGGTTCAGCACACCAGGGTCAACCGGTGTAGACGGGCAGCAGACCCGCCATGGCCATCAGGTGGAAGATGGCGGTAAGCACCCCGAAGACGATGACGGCCACCACCATGGGCTGGCCGCCGGGGGCCTTGAACCCCGCCTCGTCCGGGGCCAGCTCCCGGGACTTCTTCGCCAGCAGGGCCGGGATGATGCAGGCCCAGACGGTCGCCGCAGCCCCGGCATAGCCGATGGCCACCACGAAGCCGAACGGGAACATCAGGGAGAGCGCCAGGGGGGGCAGGAAGGTCACCGCCCAGGATTTGGCCCGCCCCTGGCGGCTGTTGTCGAACTTGAACAGATCCGCCAGGTAGTCGAACACCCCCAGCCCCACCCCGATGAAGGAGGAAAGGATGGCCGCCATGGAGAAGAGGTTGATGGCCTGGGAGACCTGCCTGGACTCGATCACCGAGGCCAGCGCCCTGAGCAGCACGTCCACGTCGCCCCCCTTGGCGATGACGGGACCGAAGGCGCTGCGGGGCAGGTTGCCGAAGATGCTCAGCAGCCACAGCAGGTAGAGGGCCAGCGCGATCAGGGTGCCCCCCAGGATCGCCTGCTTGGCCTTGTGCTCCTCGCCGTAGTAGGCGCGCATCGAGGCCACCGAATGGTGGTAACCGAAGGAGGTGAGCGCCACCGGCAGCATGGCCAGGGCGTAAGGGGCGCGGCCCAGCTCCTCGGCAAAGGAGTTGAACAGCTTGGCGGTGTCGACCTTGCTGGCAAGCCCGGAGACCCCGAACACGAAACTCAGCACCATGAAGACGATCAGGACGACCGAAATCCTGTCCACCGCCCGGGTCGAATGCCAGACGAACCAGGAGAACACCAGCACGAACAACACCGAGGCCAGCTGGCTATTGATGCCCAGCAGGCCGCCCAGGATGAGACCCGACGAGGTGATGTAGGCATAGAGCAAAATGCCGCCCACGAAATAGACGGTGAGGTTGTTGAAGAGATTGATCCTGTGACCGAGCAGATCCTTGGTCACCGAGTTGAAGGAGGCGGTCAATGCGTAGGGTTTCAGGGCTTCCAGCAGCATCCAGCCTGAAACCGTCATGACGACCATGGTAAGAATGATGGCGAGGGTTGACCAGCTGGTCCAGGCCCCGGCTCCCGCGCTCGGCAGCCCCAGCATGCCGGCACCGACACAGACGCTGGCAATGATGCAGGCCCCTCCGATGACGGACGGTGTTGATGTCATGTGTGTCACTCCAAATCTTTCACAGAGCAGTGAAAAAAAAGGGCACAGAAAAATCTGTGCCCCTGACTCGTTATGCTTCTATCAATTTTTTCTGCGTCTTGCCGGCTGACGGGTCGTTATGCTCGACCTCTTTCAGTCTGGCGGTGAAGTGGCGCAGCACGGCCGGCTCGTAAATGAAGTCCAGCCCCTTCACCCGGTGGGCGTTCTTCTTCACCTCGCCGAAGGCCTCGATGACAAAGTCCATGTGGGTCTGGGTATAGGTGGCACGGGGGATGGTCAGGCGCAGCAGCTCCGCCGGGCAGGGGTGCTGCTTGCCGGTGGCGGGGTCGCGCCCCAGCAGCAGGGAACCTATCTCCACCGCCCGGATGCCGGCGACCTTGTAGAGCTCGCAGGCCAGGGCGTGGGCCGGGAACTGATCCGCCGGGATGTGGGGCAGCAGCTTGCCCGCATCCACGAAGGCCGCATGGCCCCCTGCCTGCTGGCACACCACGCCGATGGCCTCCAGCCCGTCCACCAGGTACTGCACCTGGCCGATGCGATAGGCCAGCCAGTCCTGGCGCATGCCGTCTCGCAGGCCCACCGCCAGGCGCTCCATGGCGCCCCCTTCCAGGCCGCCATAGGTCGGGAAGCCCTCCTGCACCACGCACAGGGTGCGGCACTCGGTGTAGACGTCCAGCATGCTGTCATCCTTGAAGCACAGCAGCCCCCCCATCTGCACCATGGCATCCTTCTTCGCCGACATGGCGAGGCCGTCGGCGTACTTGTAGGACTCCCTGGTGATCTCCTCGATGGTCCAGTTCGCGTAGCCGGGCTCCCGCTGCTGGATGAAGTAGGCGTTCTCGGCGAAGCGGGCGGAGTCCATGATGACGGGGATGTCGTACTTTCTGGCGATCTCGTACACCGCCTTCAGGTTGGCAATGGAGACCGGCTGCCCCCCGGCGGAGTTGCAGGTGATGGTGCTGACGATGTAGGGCACGTTGGCGGGGCCCGCCTCCAGGATGGCCTCTTCCAGCTTCACCAGATCGAAGTTGCCCTTGAAGTCGGCGGTGACCGAGGTATCGAACGCCTCCCTGGTGTAGACGTTCTTCGCCACGCAGCAGTTGATCTGGGTGTGGCCCTGGGTGGTGTCGAAGAAGTAGTTGGAGAGGGCCACCATCTTCTTGCGATCCAGCCCCTTCTCCTGCTCCCGCTTCTTGATGAGCACGGGGATGTAAATCTGCTCGGCGCCGCGCCCCTGGTGAGTGGGGATGGTCAGGGAGTAGCCGAAGATCTCCTGCACCGCCTGTTGCAGGGCATAGTAGCTGCGGCTGCCGCTGTAGGCCTCGTCACCGCGCAGCATGGCGGCCTGCATGTCCTGGGTGATGGCGCCGGTGCCACTGTCGGTCAGCAGGTCGATGAAGACGTCTTCGCTGTCCAGCAGGAAGGGGTTCATGCCCGCCCGGACAATCGCCTCTTCCCGATAGGCACGGGTGGTGCGCTTGACCGGCTCGATGACACGAATACGGAAGGGTTCGGGCAGATGCTTGAAGTTTTCCATAATATAAACACCCCAGATTTAAATATTTAGAATGAGTCTCTTCCCCCGCCGAAAATAGAATCTCCGGCAGGTGGGAAATATTGGGAAATGGGTGCACGACATCGCCTCGCCAGAATAAACGGCGAAGATAGGTGCAGCTATTTCAGTTCAGGAATGGAGGCGGGCTAGTGGCATGGTAGGCATGCCGCGCCGCCGCGGGGAATTACAGCGGGAAGAAGAACGCGATCTTATGGTCCAGGGTAAACCACTTGGGATAGCTGACCTTGATATTCATGTTGTTGCTCATCCAATTGATATTAACAACGCCAAATAACAGTACCCATTATGGTGGGGAGCGCTATATGATCAATTGCAATATGAGCAAAGTGGGATGGCGCTAACAATTTGGCGGGGGATTTTTATACAGCTTTTATCGCCAATCCGAAAGATCCCCCCATCATCCACCTTTTGCCCTTTCCCCCCTCAGTGGCTCAACCAGGGCAGCCGCTGCAACAGCTCGTAGCGGTCAGGGATCGGTGTCTGGCTGACCCAGAGATCCAGCAAGCCGTAAGCGAGCAGCGGCAACACCAGCAGCAACAGACAGAGCAGCCCCAGCAGTTGGCGGGAGGCGAGTCGCTGCCCTTGCGTGCCAAGATGCAGGGCATCGGCCCGCTTGGGGCAGGCGGCCACGCAGCTCTGGCAACCGGTACACTCGAGGCTCTGCACCGCGATGAGCTGGTGCACCTGGATGCGCGAGGGGCAGGCCCGGCTGCACTTGTCGCAGTCGTGGCCCAGGCTTCGCAGGCAGCGGGCCGGGTCGCGGCGAATGCGCACTGGGGTCAGCAGGCCGAGCAGGGCGAACCAGGCGCCATAGGGACAGAGGTAGCGACAGAACCCTTGCCGGAAGGTGGCGGTGAGCAGCAGCACCCAGCCAAGGCACAGGCCCGAGATCAGGGTCAGGTTGAAGAAGAAGGCCCCCATCTTCATGTCCGCCGCCTGATGGTAGGGGCTGGCAAGGTAGCCGGGCAGGGCGGCGGCGGGTACCGCCAGCAATATGATGAAGAGCAGAAAGGCGAGCACCAGAAACTTCTGGCCGCGCAACACGGCATCGAGCCAGCGCGGCGGGGTCCACTCCCCCGGCAACAGGCGCGAGCGCAGGCCGTGCAGCCACTCCCCCACCAGCCCGAGCGGGCAGAACCAGGCACAAAACGCCCGACCCAGCAGCAGGGCCGACAGGGAGAGCACCAGCACGGTGACGGTGGCCGCCGGGTGATGGGGGTCCGTCAGCCCCTGCCCGAGCCAGGCCCGCAGCCCGAGACCACCTGCGATGGGCAGGAAACCGTCCACCACGTCAGGGCGTACCAGCCAGGGGGTCATCCCCAGCCCCAACTGTCCGATATGAACAACATATTGAACCGCCACCAACACCCAACACAGCAGCAATAGCTGCCTGGTGGCCGTTCTGAGACGTTGACTGTCTATGTGGGCCAGCATGAGTAGGGGGCGATAGCGCAGCCAGAGCGCCAGAGTCGTGGCCACCAGCCCCAGTGCGAGCCAGAGTACCGAATCCGCCACCAGCAGCCAGAGCGCGGCGGCCAACAGCAGAGAGAGCGTCCAGCCCCAACCGCTGCGGCCCTGCCACAACAACAGAACCAGATAGACCAGACCCGAGGTCATGGTCAGGGCTTCCAACAGGCTCATGTTTCCCTCACTGTGCTCATCCGAATCGAGGGGGTAGGATAACCAACATCTGAGTTGATGATTTTGATCTGCATGGGCAGAGGGGGCATTTGCCCGCTCCGCCCCCTCAGCCTTAAACCCCGTTATTTGCGGCTGTGGAACAGCGGCTGGTCGGATTCGGCCTGCTCGGCCCAGAAGTGGATGTTGAAGCGGGCATCCTCCGACAGCTCAACCCTGTGCCAGTACTGGGGCGGGCTGGTGGCAAACTCCCCGGCCCGGATCACCAGGCTCACCTCGGGCTCCTCGGCCTGTTCGTCGGCAAAGCCGTGATAGGTGACGGTTCCCTCCATCACGCAGAGCTGGCCGAACACCCCGGCCGCGGTGTTGTGGTGGGTGAGCAGGGCCTGGGGCACATTCTGGCGGGTGAAAAAGGGGGTGGAACGGCGTACCACCCAGTGAGACGGGATCAGTTGCATGGCCATATCGGTTCTCCTCGAGTGGCCGGGTCAGCCCGGCCTTCGGCTATTAATGGTTCAACGGGGCAGCTGACGCAGCAGCGGGAAGGCGGCGCTCATCTGGTCGCCCCCCACCACGAAGCCGCACAGCTTGCCATCTTCGCCGTGCGCCTCGGCCACCATGCCGTGGCTGTTCCAGCGGCACTGCCAGGCGAGATCTTCACCCCGGGTACGACCCGCCAGTTGCAGCGGGTAGCGCGGCGTCTTCACCTTCACCAGCATGGGCGGCAGGGCCAGCGGGGTCGGTGTGCCGAGCAGGGTGCGCGCCAGCGCATTGGCCCCCAGCACTATGGGTTGCAGGAAGGGGAGCAGCTGACCTTGCCACTGCACGCAATCCCCCAGGGCGAAGATGTGGGGATCGCTGGTCTGCAGCCGATCATCGACCAGGATGCCGCGCTCCACTGCCAGCCCGGCCCCACGGGCCAGGGCCTGATTCGGCCGCAGGCCGATCGCGGCGATCACCAGATCCTGCTCGCTGATGCGCCCATCGGTCAGGGTGACGCGCCAGCCATCCCCCGGCTGGGCATCTATCCTGGCGAGACCCGTCCCGAACTGCAGACTGACCCCCTGGGTGCGCAGGGCCTGTTGCAGCGGCTCGGTCAGGGCGGCGGGCAGCAGGGCGCTTAAGGGGCTGTCGGCCAGATCCACCAGTGTCACCTCTTTTCCTGCGCTCGCCATGTCCATCGCCAGCTCGCAGCCGATGAGCCCCGCCCCCAGCACCAGGATGCGGCGGGCCTGGCGCAGTTGCGCCTCGATGGCGGCGAACTCCTGCTGGCTGTTGAGGGTGACCAGGGATTCGCTGCCCGGCAGATCGGGGCGCGCCGCACTGGCACCGGTGGCCAGCACCAGCTGGCCGTAGGGGAATTCCCCTCGTTCGGTCAGCACCAACCGCCGGGCTGGGTCGATGCCGAGTACCGGGCAGTGGGGCAGCAGCGCAATGCGCTGCTGCTCGGCAAAGTCGCTGCCGCTAAGGCGAGTCATGGCCGCGGCAGGGCAGCCCCTACTCACCACGTGGCTCAAGTCGGGCTTGTTGTACTCGTCACCGCTGTCGGCGGTGATGAGGCGGATGGGCTGCTCGGCGTCCAGCTTGCGCAGGCTCTTGACCAGCTGCTGGGCGGCGAAGCCGCTGCCGATCACCACTATCTCTCGGCTGATGCCGGCGTCAGTTTGAATTGCTGCGCTCATACACAGGCCTCCACGGAGCAGGGTTCGAATACCTCCTTGCCGATGCCGCAACCCGGGCAGAGGAAGCTCTCCGGCACCCGGGCCCAGGGGGTGCCCGGCGCCACCAGCTGATCCGGCTCACCCAGCGCCGGGTCATAGACCCACTGGCAGACGGTGCAGAGCATGGCCTGGTCGTCATCCCATTCGGCGGCGGCCGCTGCGGCTTGCGGCTCAACAGCAGGCATCGCGGGGACGGGCGTCACGGTTGTCTGGGTTGTGGTGATCGGGCGGGGTGCGTCCAGCGGGTGCAACGCCCACTGACGGGCGAGCTGGCGGCCGTGTTCGCGGCATTCCGCCAGCGCCGAGCCATCCGGCCGCCACTTGGCCTTGAGGGAGAGGCTGATGTCAAAGCCTGCATCCATCAATCGGGTCTGGATCCGGTCCACCGCACCACCTGTCCAGCCGTAGCTGCCGAAGGCCGAGGCGCGCTTGTTACGGAAGCGCAGGCCGGTGATCTCCTCGAGCATGCCCGCCACCTTGGGCATCATGACGTTGTTCATGGTGGAGGAACCCACCAGTATCCCCTTGGAGCGGAACACCTGGGTCAGGATCTCGTTCTTGTCGTGGCGGGCCACGTTGTAGATCTTCACCGCCACGCCGGGGTCCACCTCGTGGATGCCCTGGGCGATGGCGTCGGCCATCATGCGGGTGTTGTTGGACATGGAGTCGTAGAACAAGGTGATGCGGTCTTCCTGATAGTGGTCGGCCCACTCCAGGTATTTCAGGATGATCTGGGTGGGGTCCTCGCGCCAGACGATGCCGTGGGAGGTGGCCACCATGCTCACCGGCAGGTTGAAGCCCAGCACCTCCTTGATCTTGGCGGTCACCAGCGGGCTGAAGGGGGTGAGGATGTTGGCGTAGTAGCGCTGGCACTGCTCCATCAGCTCGGTCTGATCCACCTCGTCGTTGAACAGGTGCTCGTCGCAGTAGTGCTGGCCGAAGGCGTCGTTGGAGAACAGCACGGCATCTTCTGTCATGTAAGTCATCATGCTGTCGGGCCAGTGCAGCATGGGGGTCTCGATAAATACCAGCTGCTTGCCGTTGCCGATGTCCAGGCTGTCACCGGTCTTGACCGGGTGGAAGTTCCACTCCGGGTGGTGATGATGGCCGGTGATGGAGTCGATGGCGTTGTGGGTGCAGTAGATGGGGGTGCCGGGAATGCGGGCCATCAGCTCGGTCAGGGCGCCGGCGTGATCCTCCTCGGCGTGGTTGATCACCACATAGTCGATGGCGGCGAGATCGATCTCGGCCGCCAGGTTCTGCACGAACTCCCGGCTGAACTTGTGATCGACGGTGTCGATCAGCACGTTTTTCCCTTCGCGGATGAGGTAGCTGTTGTAGCTGGTGCCCTTGTGGGTCTTGTACTCGGTGCCGTGGAAGTCGCGTACCTCCCAGTCCCGTTGGCCGACCCAGTGGATGTTGTTCTTGACGTGAATGCTCATCAGGCAGTTCCTCGAATGCAATAGTGGATGTTCAACTGAACCAGCTATTGCAGCGGACGTGCCAAATTGTAACCCATTGTTTTTAATGGCTTCGCATATCACTCGTTGTCATTAAGACACCACACCTTTATAGTCAAAATCACAAACATACTGTCATTTGGACAATTATCGTGATCTCGACCGACAGCCTGGCGCGCATCGCCCTCGACCTGCAACTCGGCATCTCTCATCAGGACCGCTTCCACCGCCTGATCCAGAGCGTGCGCAGCCTGCTGAACTCCGATGCCTCGGCCCTGCTGCGCTACGAGGGGGGCCAGTTCATTCCGCTGGCCATCGACGGCCTGATGCAGGACGTGCTGGGTCGCCGCTTCGCCCTCAAGGATCACCCACGCCTCGAGGCCATCGCCCGCGCCGGGGATGTGGTGCGCTTCCCTGCCGACAGCGCCCTGCCCGACCCCTATGACGGCCTGCTGCCGGATCACGACGACTTCAAGGTACACGCCTGCGTCGGCCTGCCGCTCTTCTCGGATCAGGCGCTGATCGGCGCCCTGACCATAGACGGCATGAACCCGACCCAGTTCGACGGCATCAGCGACGAGGAGCTGCGGCTGGTGGGGGCCCTGGCCGCCGCCGCCCTCGACAACGCCCTGCTGCTGGAGCGGCTCGCCCGCCAGAGCAGCGAGCCCCTGGTCCCCGGCACCCGGCCCGGCCCTGAGCAGCCGGAGATGATAGGGCACACCCCCGCCATGGCCCGGTTGCGCCACGAGATAGACGTGGTGGCAAGCTCCGAGCTGAACGTGCTGATTTTGGGGGAGACCGGTGTGGGCAAGGAGCTGATCGCCAAGGCGGTGCATGGCGGCTCGCCCCGCGCCCATGCCCCCCTGGTCTACCTCAACTGCGCCGCCCTGCCCGAATCCGTGGCCGAGAGCGAGCTGTTCGGCCACGTGAAGGGGGCCTTCACCGGCGCCATCCACAATCGGGCGGGCAAGTTCGAGCTCGCGGACAAGGGCACTCTGTTTCTCGACGAGATAGGGGAGCTCTCCCTGGCGCTGCAGGCCAAGCTGCTGCGGGTGCTGCAATACGGCGATCTGCAGCGGATCGGTGACGACACCCCGCTCAAGGTGAATGTGCGCATCCTGGCGGCCACCAACCGGGATCTGAAACAGGCGGTGGTCGAGGGGCAGTTTCGGGCCGACCTCTACCACCGGCTGAGCGTCTTCCCGATCCACGCCCCGGCACTGCGGGAACGTCCGGGCGACATTCCCCTGCTGGCCGGTTACTTTTGCGAGCGCTGCCGGCTCGGCCTGGGGCTGGAGCAGCTGCGTATCCAGCCACAAGCGCTGCAACTGCTCGAGCGCCACGACTGGCCCGGCAACGTGCGGGAGCTGGAGCACGCCATCCACCGCGCCGCCGTGCTGGCCAGGGCCGAACAGGGCAGCCCCTCGCCGACCCTGAAACCCCACCACTTCAACCTGGGACCGACGGGCTCATCCCTTCCCGCCGACACCGTCAGCCAGCCCGCCTCCCCGGCCATTGCCGGCCTGGGCCTGCGCGCCGCCACCGATCTGTTCCAGCGCCAACTCATCGAGCAGACCCTGACGGCCCATGACGGCAACTGGGCCGCCAGCGCCCGGGCGCTGGATCTGGACGGCGGCAACCTGCACCGCCTCGCCAGGCGGCTCGGTCTCAAGGCCTGACGCCCCCAGATACGAGAGGGGCCCAAAAACAGAAACCCCCTCGCTGGCGAGGGGGTTTCTTGTTCATGGCACCCGTGGCGCCGTCAGCGCAGGGACTTGACCGAGCGGCGGACGATGAGCTCGGGCTGCACCGTCATGGACTCCACTTCCAGCTCCTTGTTGCGGATCCGGCTCACCAGTTGCTGCACCGCCAGCAGGCCGAGCTCGGCCTTGGGGTGGCGGATGGTGGTGAGCGGCGGGCTGGAGAAGCGCGCCATCTCCACGTCGTCATAGCCGATCATGGAGATATCGTCCGGCACCTTGACCCCGGCCTCCCAGGCGGCGCAGATGGCACCGATGGCCATGGGATCGTCGAAGGCAAAGACCGCGGTCGGGCGAGGGGTGAGGGCCAGGATGCGCTGCATGGCATCGAAGCCGCTCTGGCTCTCGTAGTCCCCTTCGAAGATCTGCTCTTCTTTCAGGGTCATCCCCTGTTCAGCCAGGGCATCGCGCACCCCGTCCAGCCGTTGCTGGGTGGTCGGCTTGGCGAGATGGCCGGTGATGCAGACGATGTTGGTGTGGCCCTGCTCCAGCAGATGGCGCACCGCCAGACGCGCGCCGATGCGGGCGTTGTCGTTTATCACGTTGGCGAAATCGCACTCGTTGCCCCAGTCCAGCACCACTTGCGGCACGTTTTTGTGGATACGCAGCATGTCCCTGAACTGGGTGTCGATATCGGTCCCCAGCACCAGCAGACCGTCGACCCGCTTCTCCATCAGCATGCGCAGATAGTGCTGCTGGCGGGGCGGCTGGTTCTCGGTGTTGCACAGGATCAGGCTGTAACCCTGCTCGAAGCAGTAGGCTTCCACCCCCTGTACCACTTCCGCGAAGAAGGGGTTGGCACTGGTGGTCACCAGCATGCCAATGGTCTTGGTCGAATTGATCTTGAGACTGCGCGCCACCGAGTTGGGCGCGTAGTTCAGCTCTGCCACCGCCTCAAGCACTTTCTGGGTTGCGTCTTCGCTGACCCGACGGGTGTGATTGAGTACATGTGAGACGGTGGAGATGGATACGCCTGCGCGCGAGGCGACATCCTTGATAGTTGCCATCTCTGTCTCCTGAATAACAAAGGCGGAACAGTAGCAGATTTCCCGAATAAAGGCTTGGTTTTAACGGGCGCTGCCAGTGAATTATCAATGCTGGCTAATCTATGCGGTCATTTCTTTTTGCGCAAACGGATTTTGGTCAAAATGAGAGCGGACGCAGAATGAAATATCGTCAGTTTTTTACTCTGGAAATTGTCACCATGACAATTTGTTAACTGTATGTTGCACCATCACAGCGACATTAAACTCCAATAAACAGCAATAAACTGCGTGTTAGTTTCACAAAACCCCTCTCGCGCCTGCTCCGGTTAGTATCTTTAACATCTTGTTATTGCCCGGCGAGGAATGATAGAACCTTATCTATCGCCGGGCTGGCGGGACACAGGCTCGGAATGACGTGCATAAAATGAAACAATTCACTGATTAAGGGACGAATCAATGCATAACTTCAGCAAAATGGCAGTCAGAGCAGCGGTTTCTTTGGCTCTGTTTGGATCAGTTTCCATGGCCAATGCGGCCGATACCATCAAGATCGGCATTGCCGGCCCCCTGACCGGCCCGGTCGCCCAGTACGGTGACATGCAGTTCACCGGCGGCAAGATGGCGGTCGAGCAGATCAACAAGGCGGGCGGCATTAAGGGCAAGCAGATCGAAGCCGTCATCTATGACGATGCCTGCGATCCCAAGCAGGCCGTGGCCATCGCCAACAAGGTGATCAACGACGGCGTCAAGTTCGTGGTCGGCCACCTCTGCTCCGACAACACCCTGCCCGCCTCCGACATCTATGAAGATGAAGGGGTACTGATGGTCACCCCCGCCTCCACCAACCCCAAGATCACCGAGCGCGGTTACCAGCTGACCCTGCGTACCATCGGTCTGGACAGCGACCAGGGCCCGACCGCCGCCAAGTACATCATCGAGCAGGTCAAACCCCAGCGCGTGGCCGTCATCCACGACAAGAAACAGTACGGCGAAGGCATCGCCTCCAGCGTGAAAGCCGCGCTGGACAAGGCAGGCGTCAAGGTCGTTGCCTATGAGGGCATCACCGCCGGCGACAAGGACTTCTCCGCCCTGATCGCCAAGCTGCAAAAAGAGAACGTCGACTTCGTCTACTACGGCGGCTACCACCCGGAGCTGGGTCTGATCCTGCGCCAGGCTGGCGAGAAGGGTCTGAAGGCCAAGTTCATGGGTCCGGAAGGCGTGGGCAACAAGGACATCTCCGCCATCGGCGGCCCAGCTTCCGAAGGCCTGCTGGTGACCCTGCCGAACAAATATGACCTGGTGCCGGCCAACGCCCCCATCGTAGAAGCGTTCAAGGCCAAGGGTCAGGACTCCTCCGGTCCGTTCGTCTGGACCACCTATGCCGCCATGCAGGCCCTGGCGGCCGGTATCGCCAAGGCGGGCGAGGATGATCCGGCTGCCGTCGCTGCCGCCATCAAGGCCGCACCGATCGACACCGTGATGGGCCCCCTGACCTGGGCGCCGAACGGTGACCTGAAAGGCTTCGAATTCGGTGTGTTCCAGTGGCACGCCGACGGTACCTCCACTCAACTCAAATAATCTGCCGGTCGGGGTGACGTGAGTCACCCCTCCTTTCTTTGCGGGCAAGTACACAGGGAACGCGGTATGTCCGAACACCTTCTTTATCTGGTTCAGCAGTTGCTGAACGGATTGACCATAGGCAGCACCTATGCGTTGATCGCCATCGGCTACACCATGGTCTACGGCATCATCGGCATGATCAACTTCGCCCACGGCGAGGTCTACATGATCGGCTCCTATGTCGCCTTCATGGTGATGGCCGGGCTCATGATGATGGGCATCGACAGCACCGTGCTGCTGCTGGGGGGCGCCTTCCTGGTCAGCATCATCATCACCGGCAGCTATGGCTGGTCCATAGAGCGGGTGGCCTATCGTCCACTGCGGGGCGGCAACCGCCTGATCCCCCTCATCTCCGCCATCGGCATGTCGATCTTCCTGCAGAACATGATGCGGATGGCCCAGGGCTCGCGTGACATCGCCATGCCCACTCTGATCTCCGGGGGCTGGACCCTCGGCGGCGAGGATGGCTTCCAGGCCAGCCTCTCCTACATGCAGCTCATCATCTTCGTGGTGACCTTCGTCACCATGCTGGCGTTGACCCAGTTCATCGGCCGCTCCCGCATGGGGCGTGCCTGCCGTGCCTGTTCCGAAGACATCAAGATGGCCAACCTGTTAGGGATAGACACCCACGTGGTCATCTCCATCACCTTCGTGCTGGGGGCCGCCCTGGCCGCCGTCGCGGGGGTGCTGCTCGGCATGTACTACGGTGTCATCAACCCCTATCTCGGCTTCATGGCGGGCTTGAAGGCCTTCACTGCCGCGGTATTGGGCGGCATCGGCAGCATTCCCGGTGCCGTACTGGGCGGCCTGCTGCTCGGCGTGGTGGAAGCGCTCACCGCGGGCTATCTCAGCACCGAGTACAAGGATGTGATGGCGTTCGCCCTGCTCATCTTCGTGTTGCTCTTCATGCCCACCGGCATCCTGGGTCGTCCGGAGGTCGAGAAGGTATGAAAAACCAATCTATGCATGCCCTCGTGCTGCTGTTCATGACCATCACTGGCATTCTCGGCCGTCCGGAAGTGGAGAAAGTCTGATGAAACGTCAATTTATCCATGCCTGCATCGCCAGCCTGGTGCTGCTGGTGCTCTCCTTCTGGCTGCTCGGCTTCAAGCTGGAGACCGATGGCTCCCGCCTGCTGGTGGTGAGCCGCCTCGATGTATCGCTGGCCTGGCTGCTGGGGGGCGCCACCATCGTCTTCTGGTTCCAGATGCTGCGCGGCCAGATAAGCCGGCTGTTCCAGGCTTCCATCAGCGGCTTCTCCGTCGGTTTCACCAAGCTGGTGCTGCCAAGCCCCGAAGAGGCCCCCAAGCTCTATAACCTCACCGCCGTGCTGGTGCTGCTGTTTGCGGTGAGCTGGCCCTTCATGGCCTCTCGCGGCGCCATCGATCTGGCCACCCTCACCCTGATTTACATCATGCTGGGGCTGGGACTGAACGTGGTGGTGGGCCTCGCAGGTCTGCTCGACCTCGGCTATGTCGGCTTCTATGCGGTCGGCGCCTACAGCTACGCCCTGCTCAACACCTACTTCGGTCTGAGCTTCTGGGAGTGTCTGCCCATCGCCGGTCTGCTGGCGGCCACCTTCGGCTTCCTGCTCGGGTTCCCGGTGCTACGGCTGCGGGGGGACTACCTGGCCATCGTCACCCTGGGCTTTGGCGAGATCATCCGCATCCTGCTCAACAACATGACCACCCTGACCGGCGGTCCGAACGGGATCTCCGGCATTCCGAAACCGACCCTGGGGGGGCTCGAGTTCAACCGCACCGTCAAGGATGGGGGCTTTGGCACCTTCCACGACTTCTTCGGCATCGCCTACAACGCCAACCACAAGGTGATCTTCCTCTACCTGATGGCCCTGGTGCTGGTAGTGGCGACCCTGTTCGTCATCAACCGCCTGCTGCGCATGCCGCTCGGCCGTGCCTGGGAGGCGCTGCGGGAAGACGAGATCGCCTGCAAGTCCCTGGGGCTCAACCCCACCATCATCAAGCTGACCGCCTTCACCATAGGCGCCTGCTTCGCGGGCTTTGCCGGCAGCTTCTTCGCCTCGCGCCAGGGCTTCATCAGCCCGGAATCCTTCGTCTTCATCGAGTCGGCCATCGTCCTTGCGATTGTGGTGCTGGGGGGCATGGGATCCCAGATCGGGGTGGTGCTGGCTGCCATCGTGATGACGGTGCTGCCGGAGCTCGCCCGCGAGTTCAACGAATATCGCATGCTGATGTTCGGTCTCTTGATGGTATTCATGATGATCTGGCGGCCGCAGGGACTGCTGCCCATGAGTCGACCCCATATGGAGCTGCGTAAATGAGCAACAATCAACCATTGTTGGATGTCTCAGATCTGTCGATGCGCTTTGGCGGCCTGCTCGCGGTCAACGGCGTCAAGCTGGATGTGGAAAAGGGGGAGGTGATCTCCATCATAGGCCCCAACGGGGCGGGCAAGACCACCATCTTCAACTGCCTGACCGGCTTCTATCGCCCGAGTGGCGGTGTCATTCGCTACAAGGGTGAGGAGATCCAGGGGTTGCCCGGCCACCTCATCGCCCGCAAGGGCATAGTGCGGACTTTCCAGCACGTGCGCCTGTTCAAGGAGATGACAGCGGTAGAAAACCTGCTGGTGGCCCAGCACAGGCATCTCAATACCGGCTTCATCGCCGGCCTGTTCAAGACCCCCTCCTTCCGCCGTGCCGAGAAAGAGGGGCTGGAGCAGTCCGCCTTCTGGCTGGAAAAGGTGGGCCTCAAGGATCTCGCCAACCGCGCCGCGGGCAACCTGGCTTACGGCCAGCAGCGCCGCCTCGAGATCGCCCGCTGCATGGCGACCCGGCCCGAACTGCTGATGCTGGATGAACCGGCCGCAGGCCTCAACCCCAAGGAGACCGACGAGCTCAACGAGCTCATCTCCAACCTGAGGGACGAGTTCGGGGTCTCGGTGCTGCTGATCGAGCACGACATGAAGCTGGTGATGGAGATCTCCAACCGCATCTTCGTGGTCAACCAGGGCACCCCGCTGGCCCACGGCAAACCGGACGAAATCCGCAGCAATCCGGCGGTGATCAAGGCCTATCTGGGCGAGTCGTAAGGACAAAAAGATGTTAGAACTTCGCAACGTATCGACCCACTACGGCAAAATTCAGGCGCTGCACGACGTCAGCGTCGAGGTGAAAGAGGGGGAAATCGTCACCCTGATCGGCGCCAACGGCGCCGGCAAGACCACTCTGCTGATGACCCTGTGTGGCGAGCCCAAGCCCAGCAGCGGTTCCATCTGGTTCGAGGGGGAGCAGATAGACTCCCTCACCACCGCCCGCATCATGCGCAAGGACATCGCCGTGGTGCCAGAGGGGCGCCGCATCTTCGCCCGCCTCACGGTGGAGGAGAACCTGCTGATGGGGGCCTTCTTCGTCGACAAGGCGGAGCAGCGCGGCCTGCTGGATCAGATTTTTACCCTGTTCCCCCGCCTGCACGAGCGGCTGGAGCAGCGGGCAGGCACCATGTCCGGCGGCGAGCAGCAGATGCTGGCCATCGGCCGCGCCCTGATGAGCAAGCCGCGCCTGCTGCTGCTGGATGAACCCTCCCTGGGACTCGCGCCCATCGTCATCCAACAGATCTTCGACACCATAGAGCAACTGCGCCAGAAGGGGATGACCATCTTCCTGGTGGAGCAGAACGCGAACCAGGCGCTCAAGCTGGCGGATCGCGGCTATGTGCTGGAGAACGGCCGGGTGGTGCTGCAAGACACGGGGGCGGCCCTTCTGGCCAACCCCGCCGTCCGCCAGGCCTATCTCGGCGGCTGAGGATGCAGCAACCATCGTCACCCTTCCCCTGCCGCGCTCCCCGAGCCCGGCAGGGGAACAGCCCCCCGCCGAGGAGCACATTGTGAGCCGTGCGCGGGCGACGCAGGATCAGCACCACTTCTGGCACGATCCCGCCCTGCCCTTCATCGAGGCGCGGGCGGTGCAGGATGGCCGGCGCGTCTGCTACGACAAGCACAGCCACCCCCACTTCTCCATCGGCGCCATCACCGGCGGCCACAGCCACTACCTCAACCAGCGCAGCCTGCAAGAGGTCGGCCGCGGCAGCCTGGTGCTGATGAACCCGGAAGAGGTGCACGCCTGCAATCCCGTCGCGGACCAGCCCTGGTCCTATCTGATGTTCTACATCGACAACCTCTGGTTGCAGCGCCAGCAGGAGGAGGCCGGGCTCGGCAACGCGTTTCGCCCCTTCGACATGACCGCAAGCCGGGATCCCCTGCTCTACCAGGGACTCTGCCGGCTTCATCGGCAACTGGTGGAGGAGCCGGATCCCCTGGCTCGCGAAGTGGCCTGCCACCTCTTCAGCCGCCAGCTTCTGGCCAGGCTCACCCCGGCCAAGTGGGATGACCGCCCTCCCCAGCACCTGCAGCGAGCCGCCGAGCTGATGCAGGACGAGAGTGCCTGCGCCCTCACCCTGGCACAGCTGAGTGCGGTGGCCGGGCTTACCCCTTCCCACTTCGTGCGCGCCTTCAGCCGCCATTACGGCATGACGCCCCACGCCTACCTGCTCGATCAGCGCATTCGCCACGCCCGCACCCTGCTGCGCCAGGGGCAGCCCCTGGCGGAAGTGGCCCTTGCCAGCGGTTTTGCCGATCAGGCCCACTTCCAGCGCCAGTTCAAACGCCGGGTGGCAGCCACCCCGGGCCAGTACAGAGCGCAGCTCGCCCCTCAGGACGAGCGCACCAGATAGGCGGCGCTGAGCAGCAGCAAGAGCGCCATGGCCCGATTGAACCAGCGCAACCGGCGAGGAGAGACCAGCCACCCCTGCAATCGACTGCCCGCATAGGCCCAGCAGGCGATGGAGCCGAGGCAGATCACCAGATAGATGCCGGTAAAGAGGGCGATCTGGCTCATGCCGCCCGCGATCCCATAGGCTCCCATCCCCATGCTGGCGGCAAGCCAGGCCTTGGGATTGAGCCACTGCATCAGGGCCCCGTACCAGAAGGCGGGGGGTACGCCCTCCACTTCCTCCACCTCGCCGCTGTCCACCAGCAACTGCCAGGCCATCCAGCCGAGAAAGAGCACGCCGCCCCAGTGAATGGCCCCCAGCGCCACAGGCCAGCGGGACAGGGCGCCGCCAAGACCCAGCCCCATCAGCAGGAGCAGCAGGATGAAGCCGAGGGTGGCCCCCACCACGTGGCGCAGGCTGGCCGTGAAACCGTACCGGGCGCCGGTGCCAAGGGCGACCAGATTGACCGGCCCCGGGGAGATGGACATGGCCAGGGCAAACCCGGCCATGGATAACAGCAGACTGAATTCCATGGATGATGCTCGTTCAATTGAGGGAAGTCCGAGCCTACCCGGCCCGGGCGGCCCGATATTGAAGAAAATTGCGATCCCCTGGATGCCGCCCCCATTGCACACTTAGCGCAAACCGCCGCTTGCGGTAAACTGCCCTTCAACCCTCCATTTTCAGGACATCTCAATGGACCAGTTTGCCCATATCAGCGCCCATGATGCCCACCAGAAGCTGAGCGCAGGCGAAGCCCGTCTCGTGGACATTCGCGATCCCCAATCCTTCGAGACGGCCCACGCGGTCGGCGCCTTCCACCTCACCAACGGCACCCTGGTTCGCTTTATGAACGAGGTGGACTTCGATACCCCCGTCATCGTGATGTGCTATCACGGCAACAGCAGCCAGGGGGCGGCCCAGTACCTGCTGCAACAAGGCTATGACGAGGTCTATAGCCTGGATGGCGGTTTCGAGGCCTGGCGCAGGGAGTTCCCCATCCAGGCGGGGGACGCATGACAGAGGCGGGTCGCTCCTCCTCCACCGGCATGATCCAGCTGCTGGTACTGGGCGACGCCCGCATGGCCCAGGCGCTGGTGGATTATCTCGCCACCCTGGGCATTCCGTGCGAGCTGACCCAGTCCGAGCTCGGCGTCTCGGTCTGGCTGGCGGACGAACGGCGCCTCGCCCAGGCCCAGCAGGAGGTCAAACGCTTCCTGAGCGAACCCAATCACCCCCGCTACATGGAGGCCTCCTGGCAATCCGGCCATGCCGATGCCCGGATCGACTACAGCAAGGGGATGACGGATCCGGTCACCGATTTCCTTCACCAGGCGGGCCCCCTGACCCTGGTGGTCATCATCGCCTGCCTGGCCATCTACGCTCTGGATGCCATCGGCCTGCCCATCTTCGACGAGCTCGCCTTCCACCCCACCCTGGCCCAGTTCACCGACTGGCAGGCCTGGCGCTACGTCACCCCGGCCTTCATCCACTTCTCGGTGGTGCACCTGGTGTTCAACCTGTTGTGGTGGTGGTATCTCGGTGGCCAGATAGAGCAGCGCCTCGGCAGCGGCAAGCTGTTCATCCTGCTCATCGTCGGGGCTGCCCTGCCCAATATCGCCGAGTTCTTTGCCAGCGGCCCGCGCTTTGGCGGCCTCTCCGGGGTGGTCTATGCCCTGCTCGGCTACAGCTGGCTGCGAGCCAGGCTGCAACCGGATTGCGGCCTCGCCATGCCGCCGGCCCTGATGGGCTTCATGCTGGTCTGGCTGGTGCTCGGCTTCTTGGACATGCTCGGTACCCCCACCGCCAACATGGCTCACCTGGCAGGCCTGCTGGTCGGCCTTGCCCAGGGCTGGCTGGACAGGCACCACAGGCCAGCCTGAGCCGATTTGCCATAAAAAAACGCCGCCCCAAGGGGCGGCGTTTTTATTGGTCGGCCGGCTTACTGCTTGAGCAGGCTGGCGTCGGTCACCTTGACCGCGGTACCGCCGCTTGCGAAGAAGCTGCCGAACTGGGTCTGCATCTCGGTGGTGACGGCGCCGGTCGGATCGAAGTTCTCGTCCGGTGCCAGCAGCGAGCTGTGACCCCCGGCCACGAAACGGGCCGCTCTGTGGTTGGCGGCGCCGGTGGCGGTCAGCGGTTGCAGGGCCAGGACCTTGAACAGCGGCTCGGTGCCACCCAGGGGGGCGGTGGCGATGCTGTTCGGGATCACTCGATCCGACAGGCTCAGGGCGCCGTCGCCGACGATTTCGGTGGCAAACAGCGGGAAGTCCGCCGCGATACCGCTCCCCAGGTTGATGGGGTCTGCCGAATCCAGCACCGACTGCGCCGCGAAGCTGTAGCTCTGCAGGGTGCTGGCCGCCGTGGCCTGGGTGGCCGCATCCTGGCTCGGCAGGAACTCGTTGACGAAGCAGGTCGGTACTGCCGTCTTGCAGTTCGGGGCGTAGGCGGTGAAAGCTGCCTTCAGGGCCGCACTGCCAGCGGTCAGCACGCTCATCTGGATGGTCGGACCGAAGGTCGGCGAGTTCAGCAACAGCGGCGCTATGCCGCCACCCGGCATGGCCAGGCCGCCAGTGTCGAACTTGAACAGGGCGTCTGCCGTCGGGTTGCCAACAGACTGGTTGGCCACCGCCAACAGGTTGGCCCCCGCGATGGCACCCAGGGAGTGACCCAGGAAGTGCACCTTGAGGCTGCCTGCGGTGCCGATGGCGCCCTTGGCATTGGCCAGCCCCACTGCCAGACGCAGGCCCAGCAGATCCGCCACGCTCTGTTTCAGGTTGTCGCGGGCCACGGTCAGGTAGCTCAGGTTCAGGTAGGGGGTCGGGTTGTCGGAGGTGGTCACCGAGTCCATGCTGCCGGTCAGGGCGAAGCCGCGTTCACCATGCAACGGATGATCGATCACCACCACGGCCACGTTCTTGCTCGCCTGGGCACCGGCACCAATCTGGCCAAGGGCCAGGGCGTAGGCGTTCTCCTTCACGGAGGTGACGCCGTGCTGATAGATGATCACGTCGGTGATGTTCGCCAGCGGTGCGGCGGCGAAGATCCGCATCGGGACGGACTGCAACTCTTCCAGTGCCGGCAGCGGGTTGAAGCGCCCGATATTCATCTCGGGATCCAGCGCCTTGCCGCCGGAGGTGAGGGTCACCCCGATCAGCTTGCTCGCCTCCGCCAGCAGCTCGGCCTGACGGCTCGGATCGGCGATGAGTTCGCCCAGCAGGGCCGGATCCACGCCCGCCCCCACCAGGCCGCCGATCACTTCGGCATCCTGGGCCTTCAGGGCGTTCGCGATGGCGTAGAGGCTGGGGATGGCACCGTGCCAGGACTGGGTCTTCGCCTTGTCCCAGGAGCCGGCGGTAGCCGGGGAGGAGAGGAAGTAGGGCAGCTTGACGGTGCCGCTGTAGACGGTGGTACCCAAGGCCAGATTGTGGAGTGGAGTGCCGTCACCAAAAGCGGCGGCAATCGCATCCTTCTGCTCCTGGGGCAGGAAGTTCTCGGCGTCCAGCTGGGTCAGGAAGGGGCTGCCGCCGCTCACCGACAGGGTATAGGTGCCAGGCAGGCTGGTATTGCCCAGGGCGTCCTGCTTCCACAGGGCGGCGGCGTCCAGGGTCGGGCTCTTGAGCACGGATGCGGCCGCCCCTTTCACCGCCACCAGCACGTCGGCGCCGGACTGGGTGCCGAACCAGTCGGAGAAGATCACGTGATCGCTGGTGATGCCGGTGGCAGCCTTGAACAGCCCTTCCTGCAGCGCAATCAGGCCGCTGATGGTCTGCTCCTGGGCGTTGCTGCCGGTGCTGGTCTTGTAGTTGCTGTAGTCGCTACCCGGTCGCAGGGGGGCACCCGTGCTGTCTTTGAGGGTATCAGTCGCCACTATCATGTAGTAGGAAGAGGGGTTGAGAGGCTTGAGCGGCACCAGATTCAGCTTGCCGGTCGTCTCGGCCACCACGAAGTCCACCCCGTAGGTCAGCACCTTTTTCACGCCGCTCGGACGCAGGGCCGCACTGTCAAACTCCAGCTCCATCAGGTAGAGGGGTGCCACGGAGGCTGCGAATTCAGCAGCGGCCGGCGCCTTGACCTGGATGCCGGAGGCCGTCACCGGCACTATCTGGATCGCCTGGGTAGTCGACCAGCCATCCAGGGTGGAGAGGGCGGACACCGGGTTGGAGAGATCCGCCGTTTCCGTGGAGAATTTCAGGGTACCGTCGGTCGCACGGGCTGCCAGGGCGCTGGGTCGGACTGCATTGGAGCCGCTCAGCAGATAATCGAGATAGCTTGAGGTATCGCCTGTGTTGTCGTCACTGCCACCACAACCGCTCAGCAGCGCACTGACGACGGCCGCGTAAATTAGCTTTTTCTTCATATCCTTATCTCTTTTATGTTGTTATCCATGATGAGCCTGACGGGGTAGGGTTCAAACCCGACCGAATCATATTAACAGCAACGCAACAATTAATAAGCCTCTGGTCAGTCATCTGATCTGATTTTTTTGTGTACACCATCAAGGAATTGGAATTGATTCCCGGTGTCACAGGGTAGCAGCCAGGGGGCATCAACCAGACCCGACCAGAGCCCGATGGGATCCATGGCGCAAAAAGCCGCCCCGATCTCGGCAAAGGGGACGATTTGTCGGTAGAATGGCGCCATTGCTTAAGGAGACCCCATGATCGACCCGAAAAAACTGGAAGAGATCGCAAAACAGATACACAACGCCCTGCCCCCCGGCATTCGCAGCATGGGTGAAGAGGTGGAGAAAAAGACCCGTCAGGTCTTGCAGGCTCAGCTCAACAAGCTGGATCTGGTGAGCCGCGAGGAGTTCGACGTGCAGACCAAGGTGCTGCTGCGCACCCGGGAGAAGCTGACCGCCCTCGAGGCCAAGCTGGCCCAGCTCGAGCAGCAGCTCGCTGCCAAGGGCGAATGATCCGGCGTGACCCGCCGTAGATAGCACAAACCCCAGCCAGGCTGGGGTTTGTCGTTTTTATGGGGACAACGAGTTTCTCATCCCCCCTTCTCTCGCAAGACGATAAGGGGGCAGATCGACGCTCTGCGGTTGGCCGTGGTCAGATGAACTCGTAGGCGTCGCCGAAGATGCGCTCGGGCTCGGCGCCCAGCACCTTGAACTCTTCCCGCGCGGCACCGGCCATCTCGAAGCGGCCCGCCACATAGATGTCGTAGTCATGCAGATTGACGAAGTCATCCATGATGGCCTTGTGCACCAGCCCGGTCCTGCCGGTCCAGTCGCTCTCGGGCTCCTGCACCACGGGAATGAAAGTCAGCGGCGCGTAGTCGCGCTCCCACTGCTGCATCTGCTCCAGCTCGTAGAGCCAGTGCGCCTGGCGTACCCCCCAGTAGAGGAACACCGGACGCTTGCTGCCGCTGCCGATCAGGTATTCCAGGATGGCGCGGGCATAGGAGAAGCCGGTACCGCCCGCCATCAGGATCAGCGGTCGGGGGGATTCGTCGCGCAGGAACGCCTTGCCGGCGGCCAGCTCGACCTCGATCTCTCCCTGCTCGCGCATGCGGGCCAGCACCTGACCGGCATAGGCATTCTCGGGAGTGGCACCGATCTGCAGCTCCAGCACGCCGGAGCGGGTCGGCGAGTTGGCGATGGAGAAGGGGCGCTTGTCCGAATCGCTCATCACCACCAGCAGATACTGGCCCGGCTTGAAGCTCACCTCCTGCTGCGGCGCCAGCGCCACGTGCCAGATGGTGTCGACATATTCGCGCAGTTCCTCTACGCGGCACTTGATACGTTGCATTCTTGTCCTTGTGAGGGGCCTGCCCGGCCCGCTTCGCTCATGGTTTCACTGTTTTTATGGCGACCAGTTGGTGGTCAGGTCCGTCGAGCATACCCAATTCGGCACGGCAATACCGCACTTTTGCGTCACAATGGCCGCGCCGCATCGGGGATCCCTCAGTCGAGGATCTTCAGCTCGTCCCAGATGGCATCGATCTTCTGCTTTACCGCCTCGTCCTGGACGATGGGCTGACCCCACTCGCGATTGGTCTCCCCCGGCCACTTGTTGGTGGCATCCAGCCCCATCTTGGAGCCGAGCCCGGAGACCGGCGAGGCGAAGTCCAGGTAGTCGATGGGGGTGTGCTCGATCAGGGTGGTGTCCCGAGCCGGGTCCATCCGGGTGGTGATGGCCCAGATCACGTCCTTCCAGTCGCGGGCGTTGATGTCGTCATCGCAGACGATCACGAACTTGGTGTACATGAACTGGCGCAGGAAGGACCAGACTCCCAGCATCACCCGCTTGGCGTGGCCGGGGTAGCGCTTCTTGATGGTCACCACCGCCATCCGGTAGGAGCATCCCTCCGGCGGCAGGTAGAAGTCCACTATCTCGGGGAACTGCTTCTGCAACAGCGGCACGAACACCTCGTTGAGCGCCACCCCGAGCACCGCCGGCTCATCGGGCGGACGGCCGGTGTAGGTGCTGTGGTAGATGGCATCCCGGCGCATGGTCATGTGGGTGATGGTGAAGACCGGGAACTCGTCCACTTCGTTGTAGTAGCCGGTGTGATCGCCGTAAGGCCCTTCGGGGGCCATCTCCCCCTGCTCCAGATAGCCTTCCAGCACGATCTCGGCGCTGGCGGGCACTTCCAGATCGCAGCTCAGCGCCTTCACCACCTCGGTACGGCTGCCCCGCAGCAGACCGGCAAAGGCGTATTCGGAGAGGCTGTCCGGCACCGGCGTCACCGCGCCAAGGATGGTCGCCGGATCGGCGCCCAGCGCCACCGCCACCGGGAAGCGTTCGCCCGGGTGGGCCTCCTGCCACTCGCGAAAATCGATGGCGCCGCCCCGGTGATCCAGCCAGCGCATGATCAGCTTGTTCTTGCCGATCTTCTGCTGGCGATAGATACCGAGGTTCTGCCGCTTCTTGTAGGGACCGCGGGTGATGGTCAGACCCCAGGTGACCAGGGGCGCCACATCCCCGGGCCAGCAGTGCTGGATGGGGATCTGATCCAGATCCACCGCGTCCCCTTCCAGCACCACCTGCTGACAGGGGGCCGAAGAGAGCCGCTTGGTCGGCATGTTGAGCACCTGCTTGAAGATGGGCAGCTTCTCCATCAGCTCCTTGAGCCCGCGAGGCGGCTCCGGCTCTTTCAGATAGGAGAGCCAGGTCCCCACCTGGCGCAGGGCGCTGACGTTGGGTTGGCCCATGCCCATGGCAACCCGGTCCGGCGTGCCGAACAGGTTGGTCAACACCGGCATGGTGTAGCCCTTGGGATTCTCAAACAGCAGAGCCGGCCCCCCCGCACGCAGGGTACGGTCGCTGATCTCGGTCATCTCCAGATAGGGGTCTATCTCGCGACTGATGCGCCTGAGCTGTCCGTTTTGTTCCAACTGCGCGATAAAATCACGCAAGTCCTTGTATTTCATGCAAGTACCCCAGCGGGATCAGGTGGTCCCGCATTATAACCCTGGCGGCGTATCCGGTGTACCCGTATCGGACCTCATGACGGACGAGGCGTGTCGCCGCTCCTGAAGCGTCAGCCGGTTTGCCAATTGACCCAGGAGCCTGGGCTCGTCCATCTGCAACAACAGGCCTGCCACCAGCCCGCCATACTGGTGCTTGCCGAGTTCGGCCAGGAGGAACTGCTGGGCCCCGTCCGGCAAGGGGGAGAGGCGGCTGAGCTGGTGCAGGGCGGGGACCATCAGGCGGCTGTTCTGGCTGGCGGCGATCAGCAGATCGCTCGCCTCCTGACCTGAATAAAAGCGGGAAATGGTGTGTAGCGCAGTCAGGCTATCGTGATCCACTGGCTGACGCCACAGCTTGAGGTAGAGTGCCGTCTCCCCGGTCTGTTCGATGAAGTGCAGCAGCAACTGGTTGTCCGGCAGGAAGAGATTGAGGGCGGCAAGCCGCTGCGCCTCCCGACGCAGCACGGATACCGGCTGCCGATCGAGCACCGCCAGCAGGGCCTGCTGCTGCTGTGCCAGCTCGGGATTGCGGCTGTAGTAGACCTGCTTGAAGTCAAAGCGATCCTGCTCCAGCAACTGGCGATAGTTGTCCTGCCAGGCCAGCTGCTGCCAGTGGCTCAGCACCAGCCGGGCCTCGGCGGGGAAGTCATAGGCGGGTAGCTGCACCAGGAAACCGTCCACCTTCCCTTCCACCAGCCATTGTGGCGCCTTGGCCGCTTGTGCCCGCACCCAGGCCAGCAGCGCCGGGCTCGGTGCGCCCGATGACTTGAGCTCACCCAGCAACTGGAACAACAGGAACTCCCGCTGCCCCACCGACAGGGACTCGAGCAACGAGTCCATGGCATCAAACTGCCCGAGCGCCATACGGCCGTCCAGGTACGCCCGATGCCCCTCCAGTCCCTCGTCCGCCACCAGGGGAGCCTGCAATTGCGGCGGGGAATCGGCATGCGCCGGGGCCGCCAGCCACAACCAACCCATCCATATGAACAACACCAGCTTCATGACGTCCCTTTCCTTGTGACATCGAGGCTTCATACTACTAAGCCAGCCGTGAAATAGATAAACAAAAACCGCGACCTGGGCCGCGGTTTTGTCATTGAAGAGGCTGTTACTTCTGTTGACGCTTCATGGAGTCGAAGAACTCGTCGTTGGTCTTGGTCGCAGCCAGCTTGTCGATGAGGAACTCGATGCTGTCGATCTCGCCCATGGGGTGAATGATCTTGCGCAGGATCCACATCTTCTGCAGCTCGTCCGGTGCGGTCAGCAGCTCTTCCTTGCGGGTGCCGGAGCGGGTGATGTCGATGGCCGGGTAGACGCGCTTCTCGGCAATCTTGCGCGAGAGGTGCAGTTCCATGTTGCCGGTACCCTTGAACTCTTCGTAGATGACTTCATCCATCTTGGAGCCGGTATCGATCAGCGCGGTGGCGATGATGGTCAGGCTGCCGCCCTCTTCGACGTTGCGCGCCGCACCGAAGAAACGCTTCGGACGGTGCAGGGCGTTGGCGTCCACACCACCGGTCAGCACCTTGCCGGAAGACGGGATGACGGTGTTGTAGGCGCGGGCCAGACGGGTGATGGAGTCCAGCAGGATCACCACATCCTTCTTGTGCTCGACCAGACGCTTGGCCTTCTCGATCACCATTTCGGCGACCTGGACGTGACGGGAGGCCGGCTCGTCGAAGGTGGAGGCGATGACTTCGCCCTTCACCATCCGCTGCATCTCGGTCACTTCTTCCGGACGCTCGTCAATCAGCAGCACGATCAGCTCACAATCCGGGTGGTTGTAGGCGATGCTCTGGGCGATGTTCTGCAGCAGCATGGTCTTACCGGCCTTGGGCGGTGCAACGATGAGACCGCGCTGGCCCTTGCCGATCGGGGATGCCAGATCCAGCACACGGGCGGTGATGTCTTCGGTGGAACCGTTGCCACGCTCCATGCGCAGACGCTCGTTGGCGTGCAGGGGCGTGAGGTTTTCAAACAGGATCTTGTTGCGGGAGTTTTCCGGACGGTCGTAGTTGACGTCGTTGACCTTGAGCAGGGCGAAATAGCGCTCGCCCTCTTTCGGCGGCCGGATCTTGCCGGAAATGGTATCGCCGGTACGCAGGTTGAAGCGGCGGATCTGGCTCGGGGAGACATAGATGTCATCCGGACCAGCGAGATAAGAGCCGTCTGCACTGCGCAGGAAACCGAAACCGTCGGTCAGGATTTCCAGCACACCGTCGCCAAAGATATCCTCGCCGCCCTTGGCGTGCGCCTTGAGGATTGCAAAGATAATGTCTTTCTTGTGCGCCCGAGCCAGATTTTCCAACCCCATGGATTCGCCAAGCTGGACCAGCTCGGACACAGGAGTGTTCTTAAGTTCAGTCAGATTCATAGTGGTGAAAGTCTGTAAGCAAGGATTGAAATGAGGAGACAGTCTGCTGGATTGATGCTGATCGGATTTGACTTGCCAGGCTGGTAGTTAAGCAAAGAGTCAGGCAAAAAGGTTAGCAAACGAGCGATAAACTAGCACCAATCAGGGTGAGCGTCTAGGTGATAAAACACAAGGAGCGCATTATTGCAATGCGCTCCTTCTTGATTATTACAGGTTGCCGTCCAGGAACTCTTTCAGTTGGGTCTTGGACAGGGCGCCGACCTTGGTCGCTGCCACTTCACCATTCTTGAACAGCAGCAGGGTCGGGATACCACGAATGCCGTACTTGGGCGGAGTGTCGGCGTTATGATCGATGTTCAATTTCGCCACGGTCACGCGACCTTCATATTCCTGAGCAACTTCGTTCAGGATCGGGGCAATCATCTTGCACGGTCCACACCATTCGGCCCAGAAATCGACCAGAACAGGGCTGTCGGCGTTGATTACATCGGCCTCGAAGCTGGCATCGCTCAGCTGAACAATCTTGTCACTCATCTCCAACTCCAGTCAGTAATTAAGGCTTTATTGATGGTTCAACAAAGGCAATAGTTGCCCTATTTGAAATGATCCTGTTTATTATTGCAAGCCTAACCTGATAACCTACCGCCATGAGCAAAACACATCTAACGACCGAAAAATTCGCCCAAATGGGCCTCGAACCCGAAGTTCTGGCTGGTCTGGAATCAAAGGGATTTCACTATTGTACGCCCATCCAGGCACTGTCCCTGCCCCTGCTGGTTGAAGGTCATGACCTCGCCGGTCAGGCTCAGACGGGGACCGGCAAAACCCTGGCTTTCCTGGCGGCGACATTCAACTATTTGCTGACCCATCCGCTGACCAGGCCGCGCCTCGTCAACCAGCCCCGCGCCATCATCATGGCCCCGACCCGGGAGCTGGCCGTCCAGATCTATAACGATGCAGAGAGCATGTCAGCCTCCACCGGGCTCAAGCTCGGTCTCGCCTATGGTGGCGAAGGCTACGACAAGCAGCTGGCCGTGCTGGAACAGGGCGTCGACATCCTGATCGGCACCACCGGCCGCATCATCGACTACTTCAAGTCCAAGGTCATCGATCTCGGCAACATCCAGGTCGTGGTACTGGACGAAGCGGATCGCATGTTCGATCTGGGCTTCATCAAGGACATCCGTTTCCTGTTCCGCCGCATGCCCCCCGCCACCGAGCGTATGAGCATGCTGTTCTCCGCCACCCTCTCCCTGCGGGTGCAGGAGCTAGCCTATGAACACATGAACCACCCGGAACATGTGCAGGTCGAACCGGAACAGATGACCGGCGTGCGGATCAAGGAGGAGCTCTTCTACCCCTCCAACGAAGACAAGATGTTGCTGCTGCTCTCCCTGATGGAAGAGGAGTGGCCCGAGAAAGCCATCGTCTTCGCCAACACCAAGCACGTCTGTGAAGACGTTCACGCCTGGCTGGAGAACGACGGCCACCGCGTCGGCCTGCTGACCGGCGACGTGCCGCAGAAGAAGCGGATGAAGATCCTGGAAGAGTTCACCAAGGGTACCCTGGATATCCTGGTCGCCACCGACGTGGCCGCCCGTGGTCTGCACATCCCCGACGTGACTCACGTCTTCAACTACGACCTGCCCGATGATGCCGAAGACTATGTCCACCGCATCGGTCGTACCGGTCGCGCAGGCAAAAGCGGTCACTCCATTAGCCTGGCCTGTGAAGACTATGCCTTCAACCTGCCGGCCATCGAGGAGTACATCCACCACCCCATCCCGGTCAGCAAGTATGACCGCGAGGCGCTGCTGGATGACGTCACCGCGCCAAAACGGGTGTTCCGCAACCGCCAGCCGGTGAACCGCAACATGCGGGATCGCCAGGGCGGTGGCAACAGCAACAACCGTCGTCGTCCCCCCCGCAAGAACTGAGGGATCGGCCAAGTTGCACAACTCGCCTCTCTATGCCGCCATCGACCTCGGCTCTAACAGCTTTCACATGCTGGTGGTGCGCGAGGTCGCCGGTGCCCTGCGCACCGTCACCAAGGTCAAGCGCAAGGTACGCCTCGCCGCCGGCCTCGATGCCGATTTTCGCCTCAACCGTGCCGCCATGGAGCGGGGCTGGGATTGTCTGCGCCTCTTCTCCGAGCAGTTGCAGGACATCCCGTCCGACAACATCCGGGTAGTGGGCACCGCCACCCTGCGCCTGGCCACCAACGTCGACGAATTCATCAGCGAAGCGGAACGGGTGCTCAACCACAGCATCGAGATCATCTCGGGCGAGGAAGAAGCCAAGACCATCTATGAAGGCGTCTCCTGGACGTCGGCAGGGGAAGGCAATCGGCTGGTGATCGACATCGGCGGCGCCAGCACCGAGCTGGTGATCGGCGAGCAGAGCGAAGCCAAGCTGCTCAACAGCCTGCACATGGGCTGCGTCACCTGGCTCAACAACCACTTCGGTGATGGCGAGCTCTCCGAGGCGCGCTTCAACCAGGCCATTGCCGCCGCCAAGGCGGTACTGGAGAAAGTGGCTGCGGACTACCGTGTCCTCGGCTGGCGCACCTGCGTCGGCGCCTCCGGCACCGTCCAGGCGCTGCAGGAGATCATGCTGGCCCAGGGCAAGAGCGAGCGGGTCACCCTGCCCAAGTTGCAAGAGCTGATGGGTCAGGCCATCGCCTGCGGCAGACTCGATCAGTTGCAGCTCGAAGGGCTGGCGGCCGAACGGCTGACCGTGTTCCCCTCCGGTCTCGCCATCCTGATCGCCATCTTCGAGACCCTCGACATCGAGAGCATGACCCTGGCGGGCGGTGCCCTGCGTGAAGGGCTCATCTACGGCCTGCTCGGCAACAATCACGACTGTGATGCCCGGGATCGCACCGCCGACAGCCTGATCAGCCGCTACCAGCTCGACAAGGAGCACGCCGAGCGGGTCCGCGACACTGCCATCGAGGCGTTCACCCAGTTGCAGCCGGCCTGGCGCCTCTCCAAGCGCTACGGCCGCCCGATCCTGCGCTACGCGGCCCTGCTGCACGAAATTGGTCTGTGCATCGAGTACAAGAAGGCGCCGCAGCACGCCGCCTACATCATCGACAACATCGACATGCCGGGCTTCACCCCCGCGCAGAAGAAGCTGCTGTCGGCCCTGCTGTTCAACCAGCGGGATGAATTCAAGCTGGAGCCGCTGGAGAAACAGGGTGCCGTCACCGGTCGCCAGGCGATCCGGCTGGCCCGCATCCTGCGCATCTCCCTCATCCTCTGCATGCGCCGGACCCAGGGCACTGTGCCCAGGTTCATGCTGCAAGCCGATGAAGATGCCCTGACCCTGACCCTGCCCAAGGGGTGGCTGGACGAGCACTACCTGCGCGCCAGCGAGCTGCGCCTCGAGGTGGAACGCCAGCAGAAGATGGGCTGGTCCACCCGGCTGCTGGAAGCCTGAGGCGCACACCCCATGGCCGATTACCAACCCGTCAGCTGTGACCTGTACGACTGGCTGGAGATCGCCGCAAGCTGGCAACTGCCCGTCACGATCACCGACCGGGATGGACGAACCTGGGCGGACAGGATCCGCACCATAGAAGCCAGCGACGGAGTGGAATATCTGCTGCTGGAGCGCGCTGAGCGCCTCAGCCTGGCGGACCTGGCAACCCTGGAACTCGTCTGGCAAGGGGAAGAAAAGCGGATCCACTTCGCCCCACCCCGCAGCCAATGAATAGCAAGAGGGCCAACCTGATCAGGTTGGCCCTCTTCGTTTGACGCTCAGACTCCCTGCCAGTCGCCACTCAACTCGCCAGCGCCGCCATCACATAGACGTCGAAGCGGTTGCTCTTGGTCTCGATGGCCATGCTGGGCTTGTGCTCGTTGAGCCAGCCCGCATAGTCGGGCCGCTTCACCACCACCCGCTTGTCAGCCATCCTGAGCGCCGCCGGCAGCAGGGCATCCGCGTCGAGATCCGCCCCCACCAGGGACTGGAACACCCGCATCTCTTTTTTCACCAGCGCCGACTTCTGCTTGTGGGGGAACATGGGGTCCAGGTAGATGACCTCCGGCCGCTCGGTCAGCGCCAGCAGGGTTTCCACCGCCGGGCCTTGCAGCAGTTGCATCCGCTCGCGCACCCAGGGGCCTATCTCGGGATCCTGCCCCGCCCGGGTCAGACCGTCCTGGAGCAGGGCCGCCACCACGGGGCTGCGTTCGATCAGGGTCACCTTGCAGCCGAGGGTGGCGAGCACGAAGGCATCGCGCCCGAGCCCGGCGGTGGCATCCACCACGGTCGGCATGGCTCCCGACTTCAATCCCACCGCCTTGGCGATGGACTGGCCGCGCCCGCCACCGAACTTGCGCCTATGGGCCACCGCCCCTTCCACGAAGTCCACATAGACGGCCCCCAGCTTGGGTTCGTCCAGTTTGCGCAGCTCCAACCGCGATTCGGTCAGCACCAGGGCGAAGGGAGCGGGAAACGCCACGTCGGCAAGGCGTTGGCGCAGGGCGTCGAGCTCGCCATCGCGGGCGGGCACTTCACTGAAAACCTGAATATGGGGCATAACATGGACTCATCACGGCGCAGAAGCCGGCATGATAGCAGAAGCGGGGGGTCAGCTCACCGTGGTCAGATTCGCCAGGTTCATGCCCTGACGGTTGAGACTCAGGTACTCGGTCAGATCGTCGAAGGGCAGCGGGCGGCTGAGCAGATACCCCTGGGTGAAGGCGCACCCCTTCTGGCAGAGGAAATTGAGCTGCTCCCGGGTCTCCACCCCTTCGATCACCACCTGCATGCCGAGGTTGTGCACGATGTTGATGATGCCGTCGAGCAGCAGGCGGTCCTGCTCGTTGAAGGGAATATGGCGCACGAAGGAGCGATCGATCTTCACCAGATCCACCGGGAAGGTACGCAGGTAGTTCAGTGCCGAGTAGCCGGTGCCGAAGTCGTCGATGGCCAGCTTGCAGCCCGCCTCGCGCAGGGCATCGATCCGCACCCTGTGCTGATCGCTGGTCTCCATCAGCAGAGATTCGGTGATCTCGATGATGATGTCCGCCGGATCCAGCTCGAAGTGGCGGATCACCCTGAGCCACTCGTTGGCCTCCGGGTCTATGGTCTGGAACTCCAGGGTGGAGCGGTTGATGGACATCTGCAGATCCGGGAAGCCGGACTGCTGCAATCTGGCCAGATCCCGGCAAGACTGCCACAGCACCAGGGCACCCAGCCCCTGGATGAGCCCCGCCTCTTCCGCCAGCGGGATGAAATCCGCCGGTGAGACCTGACCCCAGTGGGGGTGATACCAGCGCACCAGGGCCTCCAGCTTGGCGACCCGGCCGCTGCGGTTGTCCCAGATGGGCTGGTAGGCCATGGTCAGCTGGCCCAGCTTGATGGCCTCCGCCAGATCGTGCTGCATCTGGTGGCGCTGGCTCACCTCTTCCCGCATGGAGGCGTTGTAGGTGCCGAGGGGGCGTCCCTGGCGCTTGGCGACGAACAGGGCCTGCTCGGCATTGCGCAAGAGCTCGTCGCTGTCGCCGCCGTCATTGGGACAGAGGGTGATCCCCAGGGTGGCGGTCACATAGAGGTGCTGGTTGGCCAACATGAAGGGACGGGCAAAGCCGCCGATCACCTGCTTGGCAAATACCTCGGCCTGACGGCGGTTGACGATGCCGGGCACCAGGAAGGCAAACTCGTCGCCGCCGATGCGGGCCACCAGGTCCTCGGTGCGTACCCGGCTCACCAGCCGATCCGATACCTCCCTCAGCAGGGCGTCGCCCACATGGTGATCCATGCTGTTGTTGACCGCCTTGAAGTTGTTGAGGTCGAGCACCATGAGGGCGAAGCGCTCCCCCCGCTCGCAGAAGCGGGCCAGGCAGCGACCGAACAGCCAGCGGTTGGGCAGGCCGGTGAGGTTGTCGTAGTTGGCCTGGGCGGCGATCTTCTGCTCCGCCAGCTTGGTCTGGGAAAGATCGCTGAAGATGGCGATGTACTGACTGATCTTGCCCCCTTCCCGCACGGCGCTGATCATCAGCTGCTGGGGATAGAGCTTGCCGTTCTTGCGCTTGTTCCATACCTCCCCACGCCAGATCCCCACCCGCTCCAGAGCGTGGTACATGTCCGCATAGAAGGTCTGATCGTGCAGTCCGGACTTGAGCATGCTGGGCCGCTGGCCACACGCCTCCTCCTCGCTGTAACCGGTGATCTTCTCGAAGGCCGGATTGACCGAGATGATGCGACTGTCGGCATCGCACACCAGAATGGCTTCGGAGAGGTTGTCATAGACCCGGTGGGAGAGCTTGAGCTGCTCCGCATGGCGCCTGATGGGATCGATGTTCTCCAGCACCACCATGAGATAGTCGGGGTGCATCTGCTCGTTGCGGATCAGGGTCACCGTCACCCGCCCCCACAGGACGGTCCCATCCCGATGGAGATAACGCTTCTCCTGAGTAAACGCGGGACGCTCTCCCCGCTTGAGGGTGTCGTAGAGCGCAATGCTGGTCTGCCAGTCGTCCGGATGGTTGATTTCGGCGACGGTGAGCTGTTGCAGCTCCTCCTGGCTGTAGCCGAGCATCTTCTCGATGGCCGGGTTCGCCCAGAGGATCTTGCCGCCCAGATCCACCTTGCCGATGCCCACGGGCGCATGGGACATCATGGTGTCCAGGAAGTGGTGATGTTCCGGTTGCGCCGGCTGCTCCTGGCTCTGGCGCTGCTGATACATCAGCGCCAGTTCACGACCGGCGAGCGGGGCCAGCAGACGCAGCAGGCCCACTATCTTCTCCATTCTCGGCATGGCCCGCTTGAACATGGCGCTGCACAGGCCGATGGTCTCTCCCTCGGCGTTCTTGAGCGCGACGCCGGCATAGGCTCTCACCTCGCAGCGCTCCAGCACGGCGGCGTGGGGGAACAGCTGGCGGGTGCGATCACTGAACCAGGCTTCACCCTGTTGCATGGCGATCTCGCCCGGAGTGTCGGCGAGGGGGAAGCTGTAGGCGTTGATGTCGAGGGAGGCGGGATAGGCGGCATGCACGGTAAAGAACAGACCCGCCTGATCCTTGCCGGACACCAGGACGAAGTCAGCCCCCACCGCGTTGGCGATTTCACTCACAAAGGCATCAAAATATCCCTGACCACTCGAATGAGACAGGCTGGAGATGATTTGATAGACAGACTCGAGTGCTCGCCTCATGGCAAGGTTCTTTCTCTCCCTGGAAGGTAGAACCCGACTCTACTGAAGAGGCGGGGACAGTGCAAACATGCACTCCGCAAGATATTAAAAAGGCTTGGAAAAAGGGACCAAAAGGTCCCTTTTTCTATCAAAAATCACGTTTCGATCCCACTATGCCGCAAATGTGTACCTGCTTGAAGCTCCCGCAGTGGCGCGGCAGCTCATCCAATCGAGGCTCACTGTGGCGGCGGGACCTCACGCGGCGATACCACTGTGACGCAGCAGCGCATCCACCTGGGGCTCCCGGCCACGGAAGGCACGGAACAGCTCCATCGGCTCCCTGGAGCCGCCCTTTTCCAGAATGTTCTTCAGGAAGGAGTGGCCCGTGGCCGGGTTGAAGATCCCCTCCTCCTCGAAGCGGGAGAAGGCGTCGGCAGAGAGTACCTCGGCCCACTTGTAGCTGTAGTAGCCCGCCGCGTAGCCGCCCGCGAAGATGTGGGAGAAGCTGTGCTGGAAGCGGTTGAACGCCGGAGGCGTCATCACGGCGACCTGGCTGCGCACCTCAGCCAGCAGCGCAGGGATCTGATCCGCTCTGGTCGGGTCAAAGGTCTGGTGCAGACGGAAGTCGAACAGGGCGAACTCCAGCTGGCGCAGCATCTGCATCGCCGCCTGGAAGTTGCGGGCGGTCAGCATCTTCTCCAGCAGATCCGCGGGCAGCGGCTCCCCGGTCTCGTAATGGCCGGAGATGAAGGCCAGCGCCTCGGATTCCCAGCACCAGTTCTCGAGGAACTGGCTCGGCAGCTCCACCGCATCCCAGGCCACGCCGTTGATGCCGGCCACGCCGGCCACATCGATGCGGGTCAGCATGTGGTGAATGCCGTGGCCGAACTCGTGGAACAGGGTGACCACTTCGTTGTGGGTGAACAGGGCCGGCTTGCCGTCCACCGGGCCGTTGAAGTTGCAGGTCAGGTAGGCCACCGGCTTTTGCAGGGAGCCGTCCTGACGGTAGCGGCGACCCAGGCAGACATCCATCCAGGCGCCGCCCTGCTTGTGCTCGCGGGCGTAGAGATCCAGGTAGAAGCTGCCGCGCAGCTCGTCATCGGCGTCAAAGATGTCGTAGAAGCGCACGTCCGGGTGCCAGGTGTCGATGCCGAGACGCTCGCGCACCTTCATGCCGAACACCCGCTTGACCACCTCGAACAGCCCCTTCACGACCCGACCGGCGGGGAAGTAGGGACGCAACTGCTCATCAGAGACCGAAAACTTGTGCTGTTTGAGCTTTTCTGCGTAATAGGCAAGATCCCAAGCCGCCAGTTCGTCCTGACCGTGCTGCTCGGCGGCAAAGGCGCGGATCTCCTCCAGCTCCGCCTTGCCTTGGGGCAGGGACTTGGCAGCCAGGTCGGTGAGGAAGTCCACCACCTGCTCCGGCTTGTCCGCCATCTTGGTCGCGAGGGAGAGCTCGGCATAGTTGGCAAAGCCCAGCAGTCGGGCCAGCTCCCGGCGCAGGGTGAGCAACTCGGTCATGATGGCGGAGTTGTCCCACTTGCCGGCGTTGGGGCCCTGGTCGGAGGCGCGGGTGGTGAAGGCCTCATACAGCTCGGCACGCAGGGCGCGGCTGTCGGCATACATCATCACCGGCAGGTAGGAGGGGATGTCCAGGGTGAACAGCCACCCCTCCTTGCCCTTGAGTTCGGCCATCTGGCGCGCGGCAGCCTGGGCGCTCGCGGGCAGACCAGCCAGCTCGGCCTCGTCGGTCACCAGCTTGTGCCAGCCCTGGGTCGCGTCCAGCACGTTGTTGCTGAAACGGGAGGCGAGCTCCGAGAGGCGGGCCTGGATCTCGCCGTAACGCTGCTGCGCCTCGGCAGGCAGACCGATGCCGGAGAGGCGAAAATCGCGCAGGGTGTTCAGGATCTCCTTGCGCTGGGCATCATCCAGCCGGGGGAAATCATCGCTCTCGGAGAGGGCCAGATAGGCTTGATAGAGCCCTTCATGCTGACCGACATAGGTCTGGAATTCGGACAGCAGCGGCAGGCAGGCATCGTGAGCCGCCCGCAGCGCCTCGCTGTTCTGCACGGCGTTGAGGTGGCTGATGGGGGACCAGATCCGGGAGAGGCGGTCGTTGACCTCTTCCAGCGGGGCGATCAGGCTGTCCCAGGTGTGAGGCTCCTTCTGGGCCAGCACATCCTCAATCTTCTGTTTGCAATCGGCGATGGCCTGCGTCACGGCAGGTTGCACCTGATCGGGCTGGATCTGGCTGAAGGGAGGCAGCGAGTCCATTGTCAGCAAAGGGTTAGTCATCTGCGGTACCTCTAAATGCTCTGCAGCCCCTGCCGTCCAGAAGCCTGCTTGGACCATCTAAGATGTAGGCAGAAACCCCATTTATCAAGCCTTTGCCGCCAAGAGACGGGCTTGTTGCCCACTTTTTCAGGCATTTTGTTCATAAAACCAGCACTTCATCTGCCAGAGACGACAATGCCGGCCCGAGGGCCGGCATTGTGAGGGCATGGACACTCCCCGCCTCAGCGTCGGGCGTCCTCTTTCAACCACTGGGCGACCCGCTTGGCGAAGTAGGTGAGGATGCCATCGGCCCCGGCCCGCTTGAAGCAGAGCAGGGATTCCATCACGCACTCCTTCTCCTTGAGCCAGCCATTCTGGATCGCCGCCATGTGCATGGCGTACTCGCCGCTCACCTGATAGGCGAAGGTCGGCACGCCGAACTGATCCTTCACCCGGCGGATGATGTCCAGGTAGGGCATGCCCGGCTTGACCATCACGCTGTCCGCCCCTTCGGCTATGTCGAGGGCCACCTCGTGCAGGGCTTCGTTGCCGTTGGCCGGGTCCATCTGGTAGGTGGCCTTGTTGCTCTTGCCGAGGTTGGCGGCGGAGCCCACCGCATCGCGGAACGGGCCGTAGTAGTGGGAGGCGTACTTGGCGGAGTAGGCCATGATCTGCACGTTGACGAAGCCATTCTCCTCCAGCGCCGCGCGGATGGCACCGATGCGGCCGTCCATCATGTCGGACGGTGCCACCATGTCGGCCCCGGCGGCGGCATGGGAGAGCGCCTGCTTCACCAGGATCTCGGTGGTGATGTCGTTCTGCACATAGCCTTCGTCATCGATGATGCCGTCCTGGCCATGGGTGGTGAAGGGGTCGAGCGCCACATCGGTGATGACCCCGAGCTCCGGGAAGCGAGCCTTGAGGGCACGGGTCGCCCGCTGGGCCAGGGCATCCGGGTTGTAAGCCTCTTCCGCCATCAGACTCTTTCTCTCCAGCGGCGTCACCGGGAACAGGGCCACCGCCGGCACACCCAGGGCCACCAGTTCGGCGGCCTCTTCGAGCAGCAGATCGATGGAGAGCCTGTCCACCCCCGGCATGGAGGCAACGGCCTCTCGCTGACCCTCCCCCTCCAGCACGAACACGGGATAGATGAGATCGTCGACGGTCAGTACGTTCTCGCGCACCAGGCGGCGGCTGAAGTCATGTTTGCGCACCCGGCGCAGGCGACGGCCCGGGAAGGCCCCCGGAAGAGTTGTGGCCATGAATCACTCCAAAAGCGGAAGTTGGAAGAATGCGGCGGAGGTGGCCCGGGTATGGGCCAGCAAGGCCTCGGGCGCTTCACCACGGCAGGTCGCCACCACCTGGGCGATGTGCGGCAAAAAAGCGGGTTCGTTGCGTTTGGGCCTGGGTTTCAGATCCCGCGGCACCAGGTAGGGGGCGTCCGTCTCTATCATCAGGCGACCCGCCGGAATGCGGGCCACCTGCTCGCGCAGCAGCTGGCCACGGCGCTCGTCACAGAGCCAGCCGGTCACCCCGATATGCAGCCCCAGCGCCAGGCACTCGTCCAGCTCGGCGTCGGAGCCGGTGAAGCAGTGCAGCACGGCCCCCGGCAGGCGGGGCAACCAGGGGCGCAGGATCTCGACGAATTTGTCATGGGCATCGCGGCAGTGCAGAAACACCGGCATCCCGAGCTCGGCGGCGAGCGCCAGCTGGGCGTCAAACACCGCATCCTGCACCGGGCGGGGGGAGAAGTCCCGGTTGTAGTCGAGACCGCACTCGCCGATCGCCACCACCTGGGGCAGGGCCGCCAGTTCCCGCAGGGCGGGCAGGGTCGTCTCATTGACGCTTTTGGCATCATGGGGATGCACCCCGGCGGTGGAGAAGCAGTAACCGGGCCAGCGGGCGGCCAATGCGGCGCTCTCGCGGCTGCCGGCCAGATCGGTGCCGGTCAGGATCAGGGCTTCCACCCCGGCGGCGCGCGCGCGTTCCACCAGGTCGGCCTGTTCGCCTGCGAACTGGCTGCTGGTCAGGTTCAAACCGATGTCGATCATGGAGTCAGGGGTTCCGGACAAACGAGGTGCATATCAGGCATTTGAAAACCATCTACTCGATGGGGCCTTACCATACGCCTCGAACGGATGCATGAAAAGAGGAAGGGAGCCTCAGCTCCCCTCTTCCGTTTGTTGCTGCTCCTCGTCCTCTTTCTTCACGTAGAAGCGGGCGAAGAACAGACCTATCTCCCACAGGCCCCACATGGGGATCGCGAGCAGAGTCTGGGAAAAGACATCGGGCGGCGTCAGCAACATACCGACCACGAAGACCCCGACGATGACGTAAGGGCGCTTCTCCTTCAGGCTCCTGGGGGTGGTCACCCCGGTCCAGCAGAGCAGTATAGTGGCCACCGGGATCTCGAACGCCACCCCGAACGCGAAGAACAGGGTCAGCACGAAGTCCAGGTAGCTGGCGATGTCGGTCGCCACCGTCACCCCGGCGGGGGCGGTACTGGTGAAGAAGCCGAACACCAGGGGGAACACCACGTAGTAGGCGAACGCCATCCCCGCGTAGAACAGCACGGCGCTGGAGGCCACCAGAGGCAGGATCAGCCGCCGTTCGTGCTGGTACAGACCGGGTGCGATGAAGGCCCAGGCCTGATAGAGCAGATAGGGGATCGCCACGAAGAAGGAGACCACCAGGGTCAGCTTGATGGGCGTGATGAAGGGCGTCGCCACATCCGTCGCTATCATGCTGGTGCCTGCCGGCAACTGGCTGAGTAGCGGCTGGGCCACGAAGTCGTAGATGTTGTTGGAGAAGTAGATGAGCGCGATGAACACCAGCAGGATGGCGGAGATCGCGCGCAGCAGACGGGTTCTCAGCTCCACCAGATGGCTGATGAGGGGCTGTTCTGCCTGACTCATGGCTTCACCTCCCCTTTGGCTGCGGACTCGCTGGCGGGCACAGGCTCGCTCTCTCGCTGGCTGTTGACCGGCGGCACCTCTGGGGTCGCGGGCACCGAGGCCGCCACCGGAGTGGCTGGCTCAGCCTGGGCGAGCTCCCGAGGCGGGCGGATCTCGTTCTCCCCCTGATAGGGACGATTCACAGACTGGGCGGCCGCTTTCAACTGCTCGATGGACTCCTGCAGCTCGGGGCTCAGGTTGTTCATCTGCAACCGTTCGGCCTTCTTCAGGTCGTTGTGCAGATCCTGCAACTTGAGCTCCTGTTCCAGCTCGGCCTTGACCGAGTTGGCGGTGCTGCGGATCAGCCTTATCCAGTGGCTGGCGGTGCGGATCGCGACCGGCAACCGCTCGGGACCCAGCACCACCAGGGCGACGACGCCGATGACGACCAGTTCCCAAAAACCGATGTCGAACATGGCTTAGGCCTGATCTTTGTCTTTCTGCTTGGCGGCTTCGGCGTTGCTGGCCGTCTCGTTCAACTGCTTGGTCGGGAACTCGGCATCTTTCTGCTCGGGTTTGGTGTCGGCCGGCTCATCGGAGAGCGCCTTCTTGAACCCCTTGACCGCCGCGCCCAGATCGCCGCCGATACCGCGCAATTTCTTGGTGCCGAACAACAGCACGACGATGACTGCGATGATCAACAACTGCCAAATACTGATACCACCCATGACTTTTTCTCCGGATAGGCGCCCGATGGCGCAGGTTATTTAATGGGAACGGGTTCGCAACCAACCCAGCAGCCAGCATAACCCGGCGCCGGCGAGGCTGATTTGTCCCCACTCAATGTGTTGTTTCTGGGTCAGCAAGAATACACCCGCGAGCAGCAGGCTGGCTCCAACCCCTAAGAGGTAGCGAGCCTGCCCCTGACGGCGACTGTGGCGACGGAAATCGGCAAACATCTGGTCGAAGTGGTGCTGCTGATGGCGGGCCTGACGCAGGGTCTCGTAGACCAGCTCCGGCAGCTCCGGCAGTTTCTCCGCCCAGAACGGCGCCTTCTCCTTGATGGCATTCCACACCGCCTTGGGGCCGACCTGCTCGTGCATCCAGTTTTCCAGATAGGGCTTGGCGGTCTGCCACAAATCCAGCTGGGGATAGAGCTGGCGACCCAGCCCTTCCACATAGAGCAGGGTCTTTTGCAGCAGCACCAGCTGCGGCTGCACCTGCATGTTGAATCGACGGGCGGTGTTGAACAGATTGAGCAGCACGTGGCCGAAGGAGATCTCGGAGAGCGGTTTCTCGAAGATGGGCTCCAGCACGGTGCGGATGGCGAACTCGAACTCGTCCACCTTGGTATCGGGTGGCACCCAGCCTGACTCCACGTGCAGCTCGGCCACACGGCGGTAGTCGCGATTGAAGAAGGCGAGGAAGTTCTCCGCCAGGTAGCGCTTGTCTTCCCGGTTGAGGGTGCCGACGATGCCGCAGTCGATGCCGATCCAGAGCGGATTCTCCGGGTGTTCGAAAGAGACGAAGATGTTGCCCGGGTGCATGTCGGCGTGGAAGAAGCTGTCGCGGAACACCTGGGTGAAGAACACTTCCACTCCGCGCTCGGCCAGCAGCTTCATGTTGGTGCCGTTGGCTTCCAACGCCGCAATGTCGGAGACCGGAATGCCGTAGATCCGCTCCATCACCAGCACCTGCTCGCGGCAGTGCTCGGTGAACACCTCGGGCACATAGAGCGCCTCGGAGCCGGTGAAGTTGCGGCGCAGCTGGATGGCGTTGGCCGCTTCGCGCATCAGGTTGAGCTCGTCGAGTATGGTCTTGCGATACTCCTCCACCACCTCGACGGGGCGCAGTCGTCCGCTCTGGGGCACGAAACGGGCCACCAGACGGGCCAGGGCCTGCATCAGGCGCAGGTCGGCCTCAATGACCGGCTCGATATCGGGACGGATCACCTTGATGACGATCTCGCGGCCGTTCTCCTTCAACCGGGCGGTGTGCACCTGGGCGATGGAGGCGGATGCCAGCGGCGTCTCGTCGAAGTCATCGAACAGGGTCTCGACGGGGCAACCCAGGCTCTCTTCTATCTGGCGACGGGCGGCCTGACCACAGAAGGGAGGCACCCTGTCCTGCAGCAGGGCCAGCTCTTCGGCAATGTCGGGGGGCAGCAGGTCTCGGCGGGTCGAGAGCATCTGGCCGAACTTGATGAAGATGGGGCCCAGGGCCTCGAAGGCGAGGCGAATGCGGGCGCCACGGCTCATGCCTTGTTGCTTGTTCTTGAGCCAGAACAGACTGCGACGGGCCAGACGGCCAGGCCAGGGCTGATAACGGGCGGGCACCAGCTCGTCGATGCCCTGTTCCAGCAGGATGCTGACGATGCGATAGAGGCGTTTGAACTCCTTCGGGGTCATCAGCTCACCTGCTGTTCGAGGCGGGCAAGCCGCAACTCGATCGCCTTCATCTGTTGGGCCAGCTCTTCGACATCGTCATTGAAGCTCGCCACTTCCAGCGGACCCGGGGCAAGCCTAGCCTCCTCGGTCAAATACTCGGCCACTTGACGCTGGGAACGGCACAACTCTCGCCCCACAAAACGGCGAGCCTGACGGGCACCACTGCACAGGATGTGGGCCACCACGTCGCCGGTGTAGCGGGACAGCTCCTCTTCCCAGTCGATATCGAGCTCGCCAAGCAGGGCGCTGAATGCCTGCACCAGCTGGGGGTCACCGCTCAGGTCCAGCTTCTCCTCGCGGATGTAGCGGGTCAGGGCGGAAGGCTCCTTGAGCAGGCCGAGGGCGGTCAGGGAGAGACTCAGCACCGCATCCGCCTCCCCTTCAAACCTGGCCAGCACATCCAGACGGCGCTCCGAGAAGACAAACCAGAGCGGCTTGAGCTCGCGCAGCTCCAGTTTGAGTACCTTGCCCGTCAGCTTGCGCAACCGCTCCGGGCTCTGTTTGTCCAGGGCCAGCAACTGGTTGAGGCTGGTTTCGATCACCGCGGTGACCATGGCATCCATCGGCATAGGCGACCTTAAAACTTGTAACCGCGGTGCAGGGCGACCACGCCCTGGGTCAGGTTGTAGAACTCAACCTGTTCGAACCCGACATTCTCCATTATGCCTGCCAGGGTCTGCTGATCCGGGTGCATGCGGATGGATTCCGCCAGGTATTTGTAACTTTCGCTGTCATTCGCGACGATTTCGCCCATTTTCGGCAGCAATTTGAAGGAGTAGAGATCATACAGCTTGGCGATCACTTCGCTCACCGGTTTGGAGAACTCCAGCACCAGCAGGCGGCCACCCGGCTTGAGCACCCGGAACATGGAGGCAAGCGCCTTGTCCTTGTCGGTGACGTTGCGCAGGCCGAAGCCGATGGTGATGACGTCGAAATGGTTGTCAGGGAACGGGAGCGCCTCGGCATTGGCCTGTACGTAGGAGACGTTGTTGGCCACCCCCAGGTTGCGCAGTTTGTCGCGGCCCACTTTCAGCATGGAGTCGTTGATGTCCGCCAGGACCACCTGACCGGTCTCACCCACGATGCGGGAGAACTTGGCGGTCAGATCCCCTGTACCGCCAGCCAGATCCAGCACCTTCTGTCCTTTGCGGACACCGGAGCAGTCGATGGTAAAGCGCTTCCAGAGGCGATGGATGCCGAACGACATCAGATCGTTCATCAGATCATACTTGGCCGCTACCGAATGAAAGACACCGGCGACCAGGGTTTCCTTCTCGGTCGCTGCCACGGTTTTATAGCCAAAATGCGTAGTAGTAGTCTGTTCCGACATCCCTCAAATACCCATAGAGCAAAGAATGGCCGCCAGTTTACCAGAGCCGATGGCGTGCGGACACCTCAAACCCGGCTTGCGACCAACTGCATCCCCAGCACGACCATGGCCAGACAGAGGAACAGATTGAGACCGATATTGAGCAGCGCCTTCAGATAGGCCCCTTGCTGGGCCAGCACGACCGTATCGAGGGCAAAGGAGGAGAAGGTGGTCAGGGCGCCGAGGATACCCACCATCAGCAATGGCTTCATCGGGTGTTCCACCACGTGACCATGGCTGATCAGGGCATAGGCAATCCCCATGATGAAGGAACCGACCACGTTGACCACCAGGGTGCCATAGGGAAAGTGGCGTCCCAGCAGCCAGGCCATCAGCTCGGCGATGCCAAAACGCAGGCAGGCACCGAAGGCGCCTCCGGCAGCGACAAATAACCAGGTTTGCATCAAGCAGTCTCCAAGAGTGTCAGGTTGGCATTATGCAAAATGTCGGCAGCAGGGGACAGCCGGGCAATTAATCGACCCTGCTAGACCCTAGCGGCGAAAGTCTACCCGTTCTGGATTCACAAGGTGGAGGGTCGTCTCGGCCGGGCGAGTATCGGCGATGACTCTGCCATGGCGGATGGAATAACGTACCGGCACCTGGCGGCGCACCGCATCGAAACCATTCTCTGCAGGAAGGATCAGCAGGTTGGCGGGCTTGCCCACCTCGATGCCGTAGCGATCCTGCGCGTTCAGGGTGCGGGCGCTGTGGTTGCCGATGAGCTTGAGACTGTCATTGATCTGCTCGTAGCCCATGATCTGGCAGACATGCAGCCCCATGTGCAGCACCTGCAACATGTTGGCCGTGCCCATGGGATACCAGGGATCGAACACGTCGTCATGACCGAAACAGACGTTGATGTTCGCCTCCAGCATCTCCTTCACCCGGGTGATGCCACGACGCTTGGGATAGCTGTCGAAGCGCCCCTGCAGGTGAATGTTCACCAGCGGATTGGCGACGAAGTTGATGTCCGCCATCCTGAGCAGCCGGAACAGCCGCGAGGCATAGGCTCCGTTGTAGGAGTGCATGGCGGTGGTGTGGCTGGCGGTCACCCGATGGCCAATACCGCGCTCGTAGGCCAGGGTTGCCAGCGTCTCGATAAAACGGGACTGTTCGTCATCGATTTCGTCGCAATGCACATCCACCAGAACCTGATATTTCTCTGCAAGATCGAAGACGTAGTGCAGACTTTCGACCCCGTACTCCCGGGTAAACTCGAAATGGGGGATGGCGCCTATCACGTCGGCGCCCAGTTTGAGAGCCTCTTCAAGTAACGCCTTGCCGTTGGGGTAGGAGAGGATCCCCTCCTGTGGGAAGGCCACTATCTGCAGCTCCACCCACTCCTTCATCTCCTCCCGCACCTCCAGCATCGCCTTCAGGGCGACCAGATTGGGATCGGAGACATCCACATGGGTGCGGACGAATTGGATGCCGTTGGCGATCTGCCACTTCAACGTCTGGATGGCCCGCAGCTTCACATCCTCGCGGGTCAGCAGTGCCTTGCGCTCCGCCCAGCGTTCAATCCCCTCGAACAGGGTGCCGGAGAGGTTCCAGCTCGGCTCGCCAGCCGTCTGGGTGGTATCAAGATGGATGTGAGGCTCGATAAAGGGGGCGATGGCGAGACCCTCCTCACCATCAAGCTCATGGGCTGCGAGCAGAGGGGTGCTCATGGGCTCGATGGCCCGGATCACGCCTCCCTGACAGAGGATTTGCCACATCCCTTCCCTGCCCGCCAGACGCACATTCCTAATCAGCATGTTCTTTCCCCTTCGAAAGCGTAGTTGTCTTTGCCAATCCACAACTTAGCCCGGATCCCTTTAAGAGAGAAGCGGCGCCCGGAAAGCATACGGGATAGAAAGGGAAGATATCTCAACAACAAGAAGGTGCGACATTGCAGGACTGCAATTTGCGATGGATGGCTGAAAGGCAGATACAAAAAAGCCTCCCGATTGGGAGGCTTTCTTATTTAATGGTGCTGATACCCAGAATCGAACTGGGGACCTCATCCTTACCAAGGATGCGCTCTACCGACTGAGCCATATCAGCACACTAACCGGTAAAGACCACGCTCAATGCGTAATCTAAAATTGGGTGCCTGGCAGTGTCCTACTCTCGCATGGCGAATGCCACACTACCATCGGCGCTACAGCGTTTCACTTCTGAGTTCGGCATGGGGTCAGGTGGTTCCACTGCGCTATTGCCGCCAGGCAAAATCTTCAATCTGAAAAAGCTGATTTAGTTATTCGTTCTCGGTATCTGCTACAAGTCTCTGAACACTTCTTGGGTGTTGTATGGTTAAGCCTCACGGGTAATTAGTATGGGTTAGCTCAACGTATCGCTACGCTTACACACCCCACCTATCAACGTTGTGGTCTCCAACGGCCCTTTAGGACCCTCAAGGGGTCAGGGATGACTCATCTCAGGGCTCGCTTCCCGCTTAGATGCTTTCAGCGGTTATC
>NZ_JBLUXC010000017.1:0-75968 GCF_048276795.1 Aeromonas sp. PS2Canimalfood6 | reverse complement strand
GTGCTGGAAGGGGTGAACAACAAGATCAAAGTGATAAAGCGTATGGCATATGGATTTAGGGACTCAGAATACTTTTTTCTGAAAATCAAGGCGGCCTTCCCCGGAAAGCCGCGATGAACCACATTTAAAGCCCCATATTCTAATTAATCTGAAAGCAAGTTGATAGTCTGCATATTGTTATCTTGGATTCTGTAATCCACAAAATCAGCAAAGCCTTTTTTATTAACCTCAGTGTCAATTTTCAAACTTAGTTTTCCAGAGAAATTAGAAGGTTGTGGTTGGCTACGAATGACACGACTACTCACCAAATTATCTTCAAAACTAGGTGCTTTGAAAGTAGGCTGTTGGACTCGTAGTGCTTGACTCAATGCAAACTTTTCAGCTCCCCTGGCAGCCGCGCTGGGGTCTAAACCACTGTTCAACAATCGTCTCTCTTGTTCCACATATGCCTTACCATAAACATCAGCATCATATTTGTTTCTGTCAGAATCAGACACGCTTGTTGATTGTTTATTCTGAGTAAAATAATCTGGCAAAATACTGTTAATAAACTGAGCAAGTGATTTGATGGCCAATAGGAAATCTGAAATGCTTGTCTTTGCATCTTTAAAGTATGTGCGGATATCCTCGGCTGTTAAGTTAGACAGCCAATTGCTCAATGATTTAAAGGCACCGTCCCCTAACTCGCTGGCAATTTTGTATAGATTACCGAAGACTTGACCAATCTTGTCAGAATTGTTTTGTAAGGTATTCGCCCATGACAACACGATTTTATTAGCAAATTTCATTGCATCAGAGAAGCCGCTTGTATTGAATACACGATAGATCGCAAGCGACAAAGCATTACCTGTTCTTTCATCTTGTGCCATCGAGCTATTTTTATATAGCTGTGCTTTACTGGCATACATTGTTGTATTGGCTGTTAGATATTCATCCATCAACTTTTTCAGATTGTATTTTTTGCCACCAGTAATGTTTTCGGAGAAGTCGTTGATGCCTTTTTGCGTTTTAATCCATGTTTCAAAATCAGCTTTGAAGTTAGGAGCCCATTGCCTCATGGCTTCTTGATATGAATCAAGTGTGTTAGATGCGAGAGCCTGTGACCACTGAGTCATAAAGCCTTGGCTTGCCTGCTTATCCAGTCCGTAAGACGCAAGGGCATCTTGGTACTTCTGGAAACTTGAGATTGCTTTGTCTACATTGTCGCCTAATGGCTGCATCAAAGCGACAAACTCAACAAGTGCCAAACCCGTGTCAATAATGTTTCTGCCATTCTTGTCTGACATGTTTGCAATGATGTCTGAGATCTCTTCCGCTCTATTACCAAAGACATTCATCAAGCGAATAGTTAAAGCCTCATATTGTTGGCCTTCACCTTTAACCTTATTGAATTGATTATGTGTGATAGCAGAGCCTGCAACAACACCGGCGGCGCCGCTGGCGAGGCCCAAGCGTGTCACGCTGCTAACACCTTGCCTGACGCTCTTGATTGCTCCAAGGGCTTTAGAAGACTGATTATAACGGCTGGCTTGTTGGTTCAATGAGCGATACTGTTTGGTCAAGGCTCCGATTGTTGCTGCACGTTCTTTTGCGCTAAGGCTCCCTTTCAAAAACTCCCAATTTGTTTTCTGAAGTTGCTTGCGAAAATCAATATTGCTTTTAATCAGATCACCATGCCTGATTTGGTCTGCCTTGATAGTTGTCTTTCGGTTTCGATATGCCTTTAATTCTGTCCGTGTCTGTCGATCAGTCGCCTTAGCTTGCAAAGTAGAGGCCCTACGGCCTTGCTCCATTGCTTTACTGAATCCCTGGCTGCTCTTGTGCCACATTCCGGCAAGGCGCTTGATTTTATTCTGTGCATCTTTCCATGATTTATTATCAATTTTGAAAGAGACTTGGTTAACTAATTTTGAAATCACTTGGTCTGTCATTTATCCCTCTGTTATTTTTTATTTTTGTTGTATCTTTGTTCACGCTTGCTTTTAATCTTATCCTGAAGTTCTGAATCTAAGGGTTTATACGAACCCAAATAATATGAAACTCGCTCCAACCTGCCTTGCAAAACAAGCCGTTTAGCAAGAACACTAAAGGGGTGATCATTTGGTAATACTTTAAGTGTTAACAGACAAATTGTTTCACACGTTACAAAATTATGGATATGGCCTTTAACATTCTTAGAATAAGCATAGTAACCAATTATGATCGGTAGTTCTTTGTGGCAATAATATTCTATATTTTTATTTAAATGCCCGTTCTGTCTTTTCAGGTATGCTTGTTTACCTTTTTTAAAGCTGTCAGGTTTAGATACCTGCTCGGGTAAGTCGTGATTTTCATCATAGAAATCATAGAAATTGCTCATATTTTTCCTTATATTTATTTTATGCTGTTATTTATTAACCCCCTCTATAACTTCATATAATGCTCTATAATAAATTCTAAGCAATAGGCAATAGGGTTGCTTGGGTAATATCAAAGAAATGCAATATAGAGCGATACAGGAGGTTTTAAGGCTATATTTAAGGGGGATTAGAGACTGTGTTGGATTTTAGGATTCGATTATAATTTTCGTATTCTTGTAGACCCGAGAAAAACCAGAATGCAACATGTATTCTTGAAGAGAGCGGTAAGCACCACGCCTAAAACTCTCACGCTTCCAATAACCACCGACAAGAGAGTATTCTTTAAGAGCTTGATGGATTTCATATTCCATAGCTTTAGCTGCTTGTTGGCTTTGTGCCTCCCAAACATCCAATAGCTTGCAGGATAACTTTGAGTTTGATTCGAGTTGCTCGGCTCGCTGGTCAGGCTGACAGGAATAACCAATCTTGAGATATGGGGCTGATTCTAATGGGGACACTAAACAGCAGTACACATAACCTTTATTATTTTTATGGAATTCTTTAGTTTTAAATGACATTACACCTCTTATTTAAATACAAATCTGCGTAGTTCCACGCCCATTTCTTGCATGGAGTTCTGATCAAACATAACAGCAAGTGTCAACAAAAGCTTATCCATTTCTTTCTGTGCATCTTCCATTTCTGCAAGGAAGGCAAGCATTTCATGTTTCTCAGGCTGTTCTGCACTGCTGTTTGCAATAAGGGTTCCGAGAAAGTTTAGGTTTTCGGTAGTAATAGACATATTATTCATTTCCTTCTTTTAATTTATTGGCGATATGTTTGATCAGAAAATAACGGTTGATTAACTTTTTATCATTGTGATAGTATTCAAGGACTTCTTGATTGTCCATTTTGTTCCTCTTTTTTAGTTAGATAGTAGAATAGACAACTTCTTTTAAATTGTTTCTTCATTTGATTAATCCGGCGAGAATGAAACTTGGGTGATCTCCCCTGTCTCGGGATTCACAACACCACGGCAACCAATTGAGACACCTTGAATCTTGCCTGCTTTCTTCATTTCCCACAATTCAGGTGAATATCGAAGTTTCACAAGCCATGTGCCCTCTTTAACCTCTTGGCCTGTAGAGCTAACCATATCAATTTCGTTAATCCATGATTTAAGGATTTCAAATTTGTTTGTGTTGCTAATATGGTAGAGATTAGGGGAGATATTGTGCAGATTGTCGTTGAAGTCTTTGCAGGCGGCGGCAACTGTTGCCTTGCTCATCCATTGGCCGTGTGAATCTCGTTCCTGTTCACCTGGAACATAGACCACCTCAACACTAATTCTTTCTTCTTCGGTTTTTTGCTTTGTTGCTTTCAAAACTATTTGTTTAAAATTGTTAATCATTATTCCTCTTGTTAAAACGGTAAGTAATTATTGCAATAACTATCACGGCAATCCCAGTCGCCATTAGGTTGCTGGTAACACTGGCTGCACTTGCGGCCATACCCATTATCATAAGCATTATCTTTTGGCTTTACGGATTTTATAGTTTTTGGCTGGCTGTATTCTTCAAATCCAGAATCATGGGACACACCGCAATCATCAAGGAAGGGATCAGGAAAGTCATCTTGTTTTATTTCTTGTTTCACACCAACAATTTGAGTTTGCTCATCTCGATGTCCTTCTGCATTTTCATCATGTGAAGTTTTAGCATTATCAACCGCAATTTTATTTCGAGACTCATCTCTTACCTCAGTTTTTGATTTGGTAGTGTTCTGGTGCTGTTTGGCTTCCCGTTTTGCTTTTTCTTTTTCATCGTTGAATGTGGCATATTCAGCAACTCGCTCGGCGTTGTTGGCTTTCTGTTCCGCTCGCCATGCATCGTAATATGGATTAACAAAGCGGATATTCTTGAGGGACACATCAGCAATAATCTTAATCCTTCGATTATCGTTGGGCATCTTAATCTGTTTGAGCAATCCACAATCCTCAAGCAATTTCACCATAGCTTTAGATTTAGTATTGTAGCTACGACCAATAGCCATAAAGACAGTTTCCCATTCAGCAAACAAATCTTTTTGTTGGGATTGGAAGCTTCGGTATTGATCATATAAGAAGGTATAGAGAAGTTTAAAGTCGTTCTCAATCTCTGCCACAACTTCATCACCATCAACTTCATAAATCATCTGTGTTGCGGTCAGCATGTTGCCATTGTCGCCTTTATACACACCAGTAAACAGGCCTTTTTTATAGACGATCTCATTAGTTTTCTTGTTTGCCATATTTTTCCTCATAGTCTTTAAAGTCTTTGGATTCTGTAATTGTTTTTATAATATATGATTGGATGCTCATATTTCCTCGGCTCTCGTTAATCCAACGAAGAATCAGGCGCGGAAGATTAAGTTGCATGTTTTATTCCTCTTTGTATCGTGTTTTAAGTTGCTTGGCGGGCTTTAGCTCTTTCAATGCGAGCTCGACAGATAACCAAAAATCCGAGCGTTTTTTGGTTCGGGAAGTTAGTTTAAGTGTCTGAGCTCTTTGAATCGCGGTCTTCAAATCTTTATATTTTTCGATATATTCCTGTACGGCTTCATCGACTTTCCAATATGCCATAAATATCCTCGTGTAAAATTTAAACGCAAAAAGGCCAAGCCTGTCGATAAGGTGACAGGAGGCCAGTGATTAAAGTTTGGATATAAAGTGAGGGCTTAACTTAATATTTCACTTTATAATATATAGTTTATCATTATTTCCCAAATTATTCAATACTTTTTAAAAATAAATTTGACTTTTGTTTATTTGTGTGAAACGCCATGTAAATATATGCGACACAAACCAACACAACACGCTTAATATAACGCTCTATACGAGCTTCTGAGCCGTTATGGCGGCATGTGTATTCCCCAACACAACACAATTGAATACAGGGCCATACAGGCCGTATTAGCTACGCTTGAACACCAATAACATAGCTATCGCTTATCACACATATTTCATATTGAACACAACACACATAATTTATAATTTAAACTATTGTTTATATCACACAACAATATTCTATGTTTTTTATTTTATTTGTTTGTCCTATAAATCTTGATGAATAGACAACATGTGTTTTTATGTTGGTTATGAATTTAGATTTATCCTATAGGCACAGTGTCATTGTGTTTGGACACGAAGCATATAGGTATATTAGGTGCGACTATATAGCACCACAACAACAATAGAGGCGTAGCCTCATTAACACAATAGTATAGGGCGACCTCTGTCGCTATTGAATAACATAGAGTCTAATCGACTCATTAACACAATATAATATATAAGAAAATAGAATATAAAATAAAAATAATGTGTTTGTGTGTTAAGGCGACAGCCTATTATTATATAGTGTTCTTTCTTTAAATATTGTTCTTATATATTTATTGTTCTTACTTAATTCTTGTTCTTATATAGAAGGACGATTCCGTCCCAAACTAAATAATGTTTAGTACGATTTCGTCCCAAGGTTATAAAGTAAGGGACGATTCCGTCCCAAACTAAATGCGTGTATAGTACGATTTCGCACTAAACAATTGTTGTGTTGCTTTGGGTAACGCACACGGGTGCGTCACCTACTGTACTGTTTGTGTTGGAAGATAGGCGACCATTGAGATCGCCAAACACCCTAACACTATCTATTAAATTTCAACTATAACATAAGATGGGAGTTGACCTGGGTTTTCATCCCTTGTTAACTTGTATTTCTTTCCTTGACTTATAGCAAGATTTCCAATTGCATCATTAATTCTTGTTTCTATTGGAATTAAAAAATCACTGTCTGTACGGCATTGTATAAAACATGCATCCACTACAAAATGAAAATTATCATTTTGAAAAACAGCAAAGCGCCCCTCATTAATAATATTCAAACTGTTTGTTTTATATTTTGACTCTAAGTGAGACTGAATATCTGACAATACAACGTTAGTATCTTCGTACATCTATTACCTCTTGTGTTGTGTTCCCTATCTCACATGAAATAAGGAGCCCCGAAGGACACCAGCAGAATATTAAAGAGATAATCGTTTGTCAAAGTCCGGGGGAAATATATTTTTTACCTATAGAAACAGGGAGTTACCAGAATTAATTTTTAATATTTAAAATAATTAGTCTCTATCTGTGTTGATGTACTTTGCACACTGCTTTTTAGGTTTGTGTGTTCTGGTGATGATCTGCCCCCGTGCATTCTCATACGTACAGACAGTTTGATTGTTGATAACCTCCTGTTTTATAAGCCGATATTGTGAATATGCAGAGGCAAAGGCTACAGAACAGAATGTGAGAGATAACAACAACATCAAAGATGCCGAGCCCTTCATGGGCTCAATAAACAATAGGAGTAATTTTGTGTTCATAGTGCGATCTCCAAAGCTTCTTTGAGTTTGTCTAATGGAACATCACCACCATAGCGATCATAACTGATAGCTTTGTTTGTGTGGCCCAAGATCGCCGCCGCATACTGCAAGGGAATGCCCGCAGCTTTTAGCTTGCTTGCTACTGTATGCCGCAGGCTGTGGAAGTCTTTGTTAACTGGACGGTTACGGCTAAACCACTGCCCAAACAGATGGCTATAGCAGTTGTTCCGATATGGCAGCTCCTTGAACAACCTACCCCCTTTCCTACTTGCTACAAAGTCCAGGAATCCAGCCCCCAACAATTTGCTATGGATTGGGACAAGCCGTTGGCTTGCCTCTGTCTTGAGGCTCTGATCTTCACGTGTAGCTCTGATGTTGAAGCACCAGACACCATTAACTTGCTCTATATCATCACTGTAGAGCTGGCAGGCTTCATTAGAACGCAATCCGTGATATCTCCCTATCATGGCAATGAACATGCGCCACGGCTCTTGCTCCTTGGCCCATGAATCGAACAGTTTCAACTCTGGATCTGTGTAGCCGGATCTGACGTTGACCTCTTTGACCCGCTTGAGCTTCAGGCCCTTGAATATGTCCGTTGTTTGCTCAGTGTGATCTGATAGCCAACTAAACAACAAACTCAGTTTTTGAATGTACTTATTGATTGTGGTCGGCGACTTCCCAGAACCCAACAGCCAAGTTTTGAACGCTACAGCATCGGCCTTTGTGTACTCAGACAGACCCTTATCACCAACGTGTTCAATAAAAGTGTTGATGTAGTTTTGTTGGTTCTTGGTCTCTTTAGGAGCCCATGACAATTGCTTTTCAGCAATGTATGACTCGACGTGACCGGAAAGCTTTTCTTCTTGGTCTGGTGATGTGTTTTCGGAAGGTACAGCGGGGGATTCGACCCCAGAGGGGCATACAGCTTCGCTGCTGGTGCTTGTAGGGATGTGTCCATGAGCTACAGGCGTAGCGATATCGGGTGCAACAGAACGAGCCTCATGGCTCACAGTGCTGTTGTGCTCACTGGTATCAAGGCCAGTATCAAAATGAATTTGAAGTGCCAAGAGCTGGGCTTGTGCCTTGTCTCTTGTTTTGAGGGATTTACGGAAGGTCTGACGACGACCATTGCACATGGTCACTCGTTGGTAGTAGTAAATTCCGTTTCTATTCAGTAAGTACATGGCACCTCCTATGAGGATTGTGTGCCAGTTTGTGTGACAGTGATACACAAACAGCTTGCCTTCAACAAGCTAAGTTACTGATCTTAAACGGGAATGGCAGAAACAGGTGGTGGCCCTACCAGCCACATCCCGGCACTCGAGTCCCCCGCCTTGGCTGCTACCTTCCGGTCCTGACCAGGTCGACGGGTTATCAATGCGAGAGGACCAATAGGACCACCGGCGAGGAGAATAGGCAAACTGGCCCCTCAATGCAATGGCTTTCTACCGCATCACGAGCCGTTCGCCTTATTTTTCAACAATCTGGCCAAGGGTTCAGCTAAAGAGCATGAATTTGGCACCCACCAGCAACATGAGCAGGGCAAAGGCCTGCTTGAGCCGCCGGGGTGACATTCGGTGTGCCAGTCTGGCGCCCAGACGGGCAAACTGGGTGCTGGTGAGCACGATGCCAAGCAGGGCTGGCAGATAGATGAATCCGACGCTCCACTCGGGCAGATCGGCGTCTCCCCAACCGGCATAGAGGTAGCTGAGGCTGCCTGCCAGGGCGATGGGCATGCTGCAGGCGGCGGAGGCGGCCACGGCGTTGCGCATGGGCACCGAATTCCAGGTGAGGTAAGGCACGGTCAGCGAGCCGCCACCGATGCCGAACAAGGCCGACATCCAGCCGATGACGGTGCCCGCGATCCCGGTACCAAGGGGGCCCGGCATGTGTCGCTCCGCTTTTGGCCTCAAATTGAGCCCCATCTGCAGGGCCATGGTCCAGGCGAAGCAGCCGATGATGATGTTGAGGGTGCTGGCGCTGAGCAGGTTGGCGGTCATGCCGCCGAGCCAGGCACCGACCAGCATGCCGGCGCCCAGGCGCCGAATCATTCCCCAGTCCACCGCCCCGGCCTCCTGGTGTGCACGCAGGGAGCTGAAACCGGTGAAGATCATGGTGGGCAGCGAGGTGCCGAGGGCCAGATGGGTGATGATCTCCGGCGCCACGCCCTGTGCGTGAAAACTCAGGACCAGCACGGGGACGATGATGAGGCCGCCGCCGATACCGAACAGCCCGGCCAGCATGCCCGCGAAGGCGCCCAACACCAGATAGCCCACAAACAGCATAAACATTCCTTCAATAACGAAACAGCGGTCAACTTGACCGCCATTATCCATAAAAAAGAGATGGCATCTTGCCATCTCTTTATTGTGCCGATTAATGCAGGGGAATGGTACCGTCCATCACCTTGTAGAACGCCAGCACGGCGCAACCGAGCAGGGCTGCCGTCATCCCCTGCTCCAGCCGGTTGAGGCTGCGCAGGCCGTGGTGCTGACGCGCCTTCCAGTAGATGAAGATCCCCGGGCTGTAGAGCAGCGCCACCAGCAAGAGGTACTCCACCCCGGCGGCATAGACCAGCCAGCAGCCATAGACGGTGGCCACCAGGGCCAGCAGCAGGTCGCGCTTGCGCTGATGGGGCTGGCCCGCGTAGGTCTCCCCTTTCAACGCCAGCTTGAGGCCGTAAGCACCAGAGAAGACATAGGGCACCAGGGCCGCCGAGGTGGCGATGTTCACCAACGCCAGATAGGTGCTGTTCTGGAAGTAGATGATGATGAGGAAGATCTGCACCAGGCAGGTGGAGCACCAGAGCGACACCTTGGGGGAGCCGTTCTTGTTCTCCTTGGCGAACCAGGCCGGGAAGACCCCGGTCTTGCCCGCGATGTAGGGCACTTCCGCCGCCAGCACGGTCCAGCTCAGCAGGGCCCCCATCACCGAGATCACCAGGCCGATGTTGATGAGCCAGGCGCCCCAGGGGCCGACCACGGCTTCCAGGATCATGGCGGTGGAGGGGTTCTTGAGGGCCGCCAGTTGCGGCTGGTTCATGACCCCCAGGGAGAACAGGGTCACCATGACGTAGAGCGCCAGGGCGCCGAGCAGCGCCAGCACGGTGGCGCGGCCCACGTCCTTGCGATGGCGGGCACGGGCGGAGACCACCACGGCCCCCTCGATGCCGATGAAGACCCAGAGGGTCACCTTCATGGTGGACTTCACCTGATCCATCACGGAGCCGAGCTCGGGACTCCCCTGCCCCCAGAGATCCAGGGTGAAGGTCTCCATGTTGAAAGCGAGCAGGATGGCTACGCAGAAGACGATGAGGGGCACCATCTTGGCGATGGTGGTGACGATGTTCACCAGCGCCGCCACCTGGATGCCGCGCAGCACCAGGGCATGCACCGACCAGATGAGCAGGGAAGCGAGCGTGATGGCGACCGGAGTGTTGCCGTCACCGAAGATGACATTGTCCGGCGTGTCGAAGAAGTAGCTCAGCGCACTGAACACCACGATGGCGTAGGAGACGTTGGCCAGCAGCTGGCACAGCCAGTAACCCCAGGCGGCGTTGAAGCCGACGAAATCCCCGAACCCGGCCTTGGCGTAGCTGAAGATGCCGCCATCGAGATCCGGTCTACGCATGGAGAGATTCTGGTAGACCAGGGCGAGGCAGATCATGCCGATCCCCGTGATGGCCCATCCCAGGGCGACGGCCCCGGCACTGGCGTGCGCTGCGATGTTTTGCGGCAGACTGAAAACCCCGGCACCGACCATGGAGCCGATCACCAGCGAAATGAGGGCACCCAGCCCCAGTTTCTTGTCCATCTCAAACCTGTTTTATTAGGCGGCGGCTGAGCATCCGTATTCATACAGCGCGCGACATGGGAGGGGCTAGAAATCCGTACCCCGTGAAAAAGGCGGCAACTATATTGCATGACTATTCCGGCCGCAATCCCTCTTGCCGTCAATCATGAGCCGCCTTGACCGCGCGCAATTTTACAGCACTGACCCGGGGTGCCTGTGAGCTGGTTCAAATTAAGAAAGACCCGTTGATATTTCACGACTTTTCATGATGCCGCCCCGCTTTTCAAAAGCCGGACCTGCATGGCTATGCACCCTTGCACTGGGGCCTTCCCCCTGCAAAAACGCCCCTGCAGGAGGGGCGTCAGAGAGGGTATATACAGGGGGGGCTAGAGCCTCAAGCCGCCGTCCAGCTCGATCATCCGCCCCGACAGATAGTCGTTGGCAAGGATGAACTGCACCGTCTGGGCCAGCTGCGCCGCCTGCCCCAGGGTGCCCACCGGGATGGCCTGCTGCATGCGGGCCATGGCTTCGGGTTTCATCGCCGCCGTCATGTCGGTGGCAAAGACGCCGGGGGCGATGCCCATCACCCGGATGCCGTGACGGGCCAGCTCCTTCCCCCAGGTGACCACCAGAGAGGCCACTCCCGCCTTGCTGGCGGCATAGTTGCTCTGGCCCATGTTGCCAGCCCGGGCGATGGAGGAGATGTTGATGATGACGCCCCCCTCCCCGCCGATGGCCATCAGCGCCGCCCCCTCGCGCCCGCACAGGAAAGTGCCGGTGAGATTGACGTCGATGACGCTCTGCCACTGGGCCAGGCTCATCTTCTCCGTCAGTGCCCCCTCCTTCACCTTGATCAGCATGCCGTCGCGCAGGATGCCGGCACAGTTGACGAGGCCGTGCAAGGCCCCGAACTGATCCTTGATGGCGGCGAAGGTCGCCTCGACCTCCGGCTCGCTTGCCACGTTGCAGACGAACAGGGCGCAGCGGCCGTCACGGCTGCGCACCTCCGCCTCGGTCACCTCCAGATCGGTGCGGTTGACGTCGATGAGGGCCAGCACGGCCCCCTGCTCCGCCAGACTCAGGGCGATGGCGCGGCCTAGCCCCCTGCCCGCCCCCGTGATGGCGATGACTTTCCGTGTGATATCCATAAATGCTCCTGGTGAGATGGCCGGTGACTGTCGAGTCAAAGACTATCGGGTAAATAGGTAGATAACGGCCCTTAACCCGGCGCAGTTTTATCCCGATAGAGCTCGAGGATACTGGAGAAATCCTTGTTCTCCTGGCCCTGGCTCCCGTGCAGGTTGAAGAGGTTGCGGGCCAGGGCCCCCATGGGCACGGCGCTGTGGGCATGTTCCGCCAACGCCATGGCGAGCCCCAAATCTTTGACCATCAGCCGGGTCATGAAGCCCCCCTGATAGCCACGCGACGCCGGCACGTTCTCCATCACCCCGGGCCAGGGGTTGTAGCGCTCCAGGCTCCAGTTGTTGCCCGAACTCTTGCCCATGATGGTGGAGAGCACGGCGGGATCCAGCCCCTCCTTGACCCCGAGCGCCAGCGCCTCGGCGGTGCCCGCCATGTGGATGGCGAGCAGCATGTTGTTGCACATCTTGGCGATCTGGCCGGCGCCAAGGGCCCCGGCGTGAAACAGGTTCTGCCCCATGCAGGCGAGCACGGGTCTGGCCGCTTCAAAATCCGCTTGTTCGCCGCCGACGATGAAGGTGAGGGTGCCCGCCGCCGCACCGGCCACGCCTCCCGAGACGGGTGCATCGAGAAAACGGATGCCGCGCGCCTTCGCCGCCGCCCCCACCTGACGGGCCGAGGCCACGTCTATGGTGGAGCAGTCGATGACCAGGGCGCCGGGCGACAGGGCCGTCAGCAGATCCTGGCCGCCCCGCTCACCGGCACTCTCCCCCAGCCAGAGGCTGCGCACGTGCTCGCCCGCTGGCAGCATGCTGATGACCAGCTCGCAGCCGCTCACCGCTTCCCGGGCATTGCCGGTGGCGAGGCAGCCGGCCTCGATGGCGCGGGTCAGGCTCTCGGGCACCAGATCAAACACCTGCACCCTGTGCCCCGCCCTGGCCAGGTTGGCGGCCATGGGGCCCCCCATGTTGCCAAGCCCGATAAACCCAATCCTTGTCATGGTGTGCTCCTTGTGTGTGATCGCATGTCAGCGGGGGCGCAAGGGGTTGTCACCCTCGGGCCAGCGATAGAAGGCATCCAGCCAGGCCTCCCCTGCCTGCGGGGCCTGCCAGCGAGGGGACTTGTCCTTGTCGATGAGCAGGGCCCGCACCCCTTCCACGAAGTCCCCTCTGAGCACGCAGTTGACCGAGAGGGTCAGCTCGTCGGCAAACACCTCGGCCAGGGACTGGCGCCGTGCCTGCCAGAACTGGCGCCAGAGAATGGCGCGGCTGATGGGGCTGCCGCGAAGGCAGGTCTCCCGCCCCTGAGCCAGCCCCGGTTCGTCCAGCTCGGCGTCCTCGAGGCGTGCCAGCACCCTTTGCTGGGAGCGGCCGGCCAACAGCGCATCGATGCGTTCCTGGTGGGGCAGCAGTACGGGAGGCGGCAATGCCTGACCAGGGGCCTCCTGCAAATCGGTGAGCAGCGCCTCGATCTGCTCGCCGGGGTCGCCTGCGGACCAGTCGAGGGCGACGAGGCGCGCCGGCAGCTCCGCCCGCTCGCGGCTCCCCATGGCATGATCCGCGAGCCCCAGGCCGATGGCATCCGCCCCGTTGAAGCGGGCACCGGTGAGGCCAAGCCAGAGCCCGAGCCGCCCCGGCATCCGGCTCAAAAACCAGCTGGCCCCCACGTCCGGATAGAGGCCGATGGTCACCTCCGGCATGGCGAACAGGCTCTTTTCGGTCACCACCCGAAAACCGGCCCCGGCAAAGAGACCGATGCCGCCCCCCATGCAGATGCCGTCCGCCACGCAGACAAGGGGCTTGCCGTAGCAGTGGATGTGGTGATCGAGCCGGTACTCCTGCAGGAAGAAGTCGCGGGCATAGCCAAACAGTGCCGACTCGTTCCCCTCCTGCTTGCGGTAATAAAAGGAGCGGATGTCGCCACCGGCGCAGAATGCCTTCTCGCCGGCCCCTTGCAACAACACGCAGACGATGGCCGGATCCTGCTCCCAGCGGGTCAACGCCCCCTGCAACAACTGGATCATCTCAAGGCTCAGGGCATTGAGGGAGGCGGGGCTGTCCAGAGTCAGCATGCCGATGTGGCGGCCATCCGCCGTGGGGCGGGTCTCGATGCGCACGGGCTCACTCATGGGCAGCCCCCGCAGACCGGGTATCTGCCCCTGCGACATGGCGGGTCGCCATCATTACCTCATTCATCCTTCACTCCCTCACTCTTTCGGTTTGGATTGGTCGTAACGCCAGCGCGGAGCCCGCTTCTCGAGGAAGGCCGCCACCCCTTCGCGCTGGTTGGCATCGTCAAACAGGGCGAGAAAGAGGCTGCGCTCGAGTGGCAGCGCCGCGTCCCTGTGGGTGCTTCGCCCCTGATTGATGAGCTGTTTGCAGGCGCGCAGGGCGCTCGGGCTCTGGCGCTCCACCAGCTGGGCCATCTGCTGCGCCGCCTCCCAGGCGTGCCCCTCGGTCACCACCTCCTCCACCAGCCCCATCTCGTAGGCCAGGGTGGCGCTCACCTTCTCGCCGCAGAGGATCATCCGCTTGGCCCAGCCCGGCCCCACCAGCTCGGTGAGGCGCTGGGTGCCGCCGGCGCAGGGCAGCAAGCCCACCGAGGCCTCCGGCAACCCCAGCTTGGCCTGCTGCTCGGCGATGCGGATGTCGCAGGCCAGCGCGACTTCGAGCCCCCCTCCCATGGCATAACCGTTGATGGCGGCGATGCTGACCCCGTGAAAGCGGGCCAGCGCCTCGAAGGCGTGGCCAAAGGCCTCGGCCACCTCGCGGGCATACGCCAGGCTGCCGTCGGCGAACATCTTGAGATCGGCGCCAGCGCAGAAGAATTTCTCTCCGGCACCGCGGATCACCAGGGCCACCACGTCGGGGCGACCATCCAGCTCCACCATCATCTGCAAGAAGGCTTTCAGGCTGGCGAGCGTCCAGGTGTTGGCGGGTGGGTGATCGAGGGTGATGTAGGCCACGTGGCCGTGATATTCGAGCCTGATCCTTGTCATTGCGTTGTCCTTGTCAAAAAAACTGCCCCATGATGACAGGGTTGAATGGAGCCAACCTGCACCTGGCTCACAAAGCATGAGGACGCGCCGACTGCGTCCTCAGAGCAGGCCCCTCCCGCTACTCCAGCGACAGGCCGGGGTCGGCCAGCAGGCGGCGGGCGATGATGAGCCGCATCACTTCATTCGTCCCTTCCAGAATGCGGTGCACCCGGGTGTCGCGCAGATAGCGCTCAAGCGGATACTCGCGGATATAACCATAGCCGCCAAAGAGTTGCAGGGCGTCGTCGCAGATGCGGTGCCCCACGTCGGTGGCAAAACGCTTGGCCATGGCGCACCAGGCGCTCTTGTCCGGGCTGCCCTCATCGAGTTTGGCGGCCGCCTGGCGCACCAGCAGGCGGGCGGCGGCGAGCTCGGTGGCCATGTCGGCCAGGCGAAACTGCACGCTCTGGAATTCGCTGATCGGGTGTCCAAATTGCTGACGCTGGCGCACGTGCTCCAACGCGTCGTCCAGGGCCTGCTGGGCGGTGCCCAGCGAACAGCTGGCGATGTTGATGCGCCCCCCATCGAGCGCCTGCATGGCGAACTTGAACCCTTCCCCCTCCTGCCCCAGCCGGAAGCGAGCGGGAATGCGCACGGCATTGAAGTTCACCTCCCGGGTCGGCTGGCTGTTCCAGCCCATCTTTTCCTCCGCCTTGCCGTAGCTCACGCCGGGGGTCTGGGCCGGTACCATGAAGGCGGAGATCCCCTTGGCCCCCTCGCCACCGGTGCGGGCCATCACCACCAGCACGTCGGTGCTGCCGGCGCCCGAGATGAACACCTTGCTGCCATCGAGGAGGTAATCCTCGCCATCGCGCACGGCGCGGGTCTTGAGGGCCGCAGCGTCGGAGCCCGCCCCCGGCTCGGTGAGGCAGTAGGATCCCAGCAGCTCGCCGCTGGCTAGCCTGGGTACCCACTGCTCGGCCACCTCGGCAGGCAGCCAGCTGCCCAGCATCCAGCTCACCATGTTGTGGATAGTGAGATAGGCGGTGGTGGAGGTGCAGCCCATGGCGAGGCGCTCGAAGATGAGGCTGGCATCGAGCCGGCTCAGGCCCAGACCGTCATACTGCTCCGGGGTATAGAGGCCACACAGGCCCAGCGCCGCCGCCTGCTTGATGGTGGGGATGGGGAACTCGTGCTCCCTGTCCCAGCGCGCGGCGTGGGGTTTTAGCGCCAGATCGGCGAAGGCGCCGGCCGACTCGACACAGGCCCGTTGGGATTCGGTCAGGGTAAAATCCATCTTGTTCGCTTCCTTTGTACTTGTTCCGTCGATCCGTTGCTGTCAATGGGGGCACCCGGGCAAAGTGGGCAACCCCTGCCGTCAGCGCAGCTGAATGGTCATATTGGGGCCGCTGGGAATGTCTTCGTCGAACCAGCGCTCCGTCACCGTCTTGGTCTCGGTGTAAAAACGCACCGCCTGCTTGCCGTAGGCGTGCAGATCCCCGTAGAAGGAGCCGCGCCAGCCGGTAAAGGAGAAGAACGGCAGCGGCACCGGGATGGGCACGTTGATCCCCACCTGGCCCACCGCCACCTCGTGGCGAAACTTGCGGGCGGCGGCGCCACAGCCGGTGAAGAGGGAGGTGCCGTTGCCGTAGGGGTTGGCGTTGATGAGGGCAAGCGCCTCGTCGAGGCTCTCCACCTCGAGGCAGGCCAGCACGGGCCCGAAGATCTCCTCCCGGTAGATGCGCATCTCGGGGGTCACGCCGCGAAACAGGGTCGGCCCCACCCAGTTGCCCACCGGGTAGCCGGGTACGTCGCAAAAACGGCCGTCCAGCAGGCACTCGGCTCCCTCGGCAATCCCCGCCTCGATGAGCCCCTCCACCCTGACTTTCGCCTCCGGGCTGATGAGGGGACCATAAGCCGCCTCGGGATCGTGCCAGACGCCGGGTTTCACCTTGGCGAACTCGGCGGCGAGCTCGGGGATCCACTCCCGGGCGCTCCCCACGAACACCGCCACGCTGATGGCCATGCAGCGCTGACCGGCGGCGCCGACTCCCGCTCCCACGAGGTTGCCGAGTACCTGCGCCTTGTTGGCATCCGGCATGATCACCATGTGGTTCTTGGCGCCGACAAAACACTGGGCGCGCTTGAGCTGTGACGTGGCGCTGCGATAGACGTGACCGCCGACCCGGGCCGAGCCCACGAAACTGACTGCCTTGATATCGGGATGGGCCAGCAGCGCATCCACCTGCTCGGCGCCGCCATGCACCACCGACAGAATGCCCTTGGGGGCCCCCGCCTCGGTAAACAGCTCGGCCAGGCGCATGGGAGTGAGCGGATCCTGCTCGGAGGGCTTGAGCACGAAGCCGTTGCCGCAGGCCACCGCCAGCGGGAACATCCAGAGCGGGATCATGGCCGGAAAGTTGAACGGCGTGATGCCGACGCAGACCCCGAGAGGCTGCACCCAGGAGTGGCCGTCGACCCTGCGCGCCACGTTGCCCATGGTCTCCCCCAGGGTCTGGCTCGCAATGGCGCAGGCCTGCTCCACCACCTCGATGCCGCGCCAGACGTCCCCCTTGGCGTCCGCCAGGTTCTTGCCGGTTTCCTGGGCCAGCAGGGTCGCCAGCTCGTCGTGATGCACTTTCAACAGATGCTGGTAGTTGAACATCACCCGGGCCCGCTCGGAGGTCGGCACTTCTCGCCACAGCAGATAGGCCTCGTGAGCGGTGCGCACCGCCAGCTCAATTTCCGCAGAGGTAGCTTTCGGCACCCGCGCCAGCAGATGCTGGTCCGCCGGGTCGGTCACCTCTATCCACTCGCCGCTTGCGGACGGACACGCCTCGCCACCGATGTAGAGCGGCAGATCCCCGTACTGGGTGTGATGCTGGCTCATGCCCCCCTCCTGGCCCGTTGGCAGGCGATGGCAGGCCACTGCAGGCCGGCCACATCCATGTTGCTGTTGCACATCCTGTTCACTCCTTGCGCTCCTCTGCCCGGGTAGCCCTTGCGACGGGCTGCCATCGAATTTACCTTAGACTAACAACTCATTTACGTTTACGCTAACGTAAACTTGAATCACGAATGGACTGACCAGTCATCACCCTGATGGCAGGGGAAATCGGCAGTCCACTGCACCAAGGAGAGCACGGATGCATGCCCTGATGGATGAAACCCTCCAGGCCCTGACCGAACAGGTCGAGGCTTTCTGCCAGAAAGTGATCGCACCGCGCGCCAGCGAGATCGATCAGAGCAACGCTTTCCCCCGGGATCTCTGGCCCCGCATGGGTGAGCTGGGGCTGCACGGCATCACGGTGGCGGAGGAGTATGACGGGGTGAACCTCGGCTATCTGGCCCATGTGCTGGTGATGGAGCAGGTGAGCCGCGCCAGCGCCTCGGTCGGCCTCTCCTACGGCGCCCACTCCAATCTCTGCATCAACCAGATCCACCGCCACGGCACCCCTGATCAGAAGGCGAGATACCTGCCTGATCTGGTCAGCGGCAAACACGTGGGGGCGCTGGCCATGAGCGAGCCGGGTGCCGGCTCCGACGTGGTCAGCATGCGCCTCACCGCGGTGCGCGAGGGGGATCACTTCGTGCTGAACGGCAACAAGATGTGGATCACAAACGGGCCCGATGCCGACACCTTCGTCATCTATGCCAAGACCGATGCCGCCGCCGGGCCCAAAGGGATTTCCGCCTTTATCGTCGAGGCGGGTACTCCCGGTTTTTCCACCGCCCAGAAGCTCGACAAGCTCGGCATGCGCGGCTCCAGTACCTGCGAGCTGGTGTTCGACAACTGCCGGGTGCCGCAGGAGAACCTGCTGGGCCCCCTGCACGGCGGGGTCAAGGTACTGATGAGCGGGCTCGACTACGAGCGGGTGGTGCTGGCGGCCGGGCCCCTTGGCATCATGCAGGCCTGCATGGACGTGGTGCTTCCCTATGTGCGCGAGCGCAAGCAGTTCGGTCAGGCCATCGGCGAGTTCCAGCTGGTGCAAGGCAAGCTCGCCGACATGTATACCCGCCTCGCCAGCAGCCGGGCGCTGGTCTATTCGGTGGCGAGCGCCTGCGATCAGGGCCGCACCAGCCGCAAGGATTGCGCCGCCGCCATTTTGTTTGCCGCCGAGAACGCCACCCAGATGGCTCTCGATGCCATCCAGCTGCTCGGCGGCAACGGCTACATCAACGAATACCCCACCGGCCGCCTGCTGCGGGACGCCAAGCTCTACGAGATCGGCGCCGGCACCTCGGAGATCCGCCGCTGGCTCATCGGCCGCGAGCTGATGGGAGAGAGCGCATGAGCAGGATCCACTCCCGCCTCGACACCGCCAGCCCCGACTATGAGGCCAATCGGGCCGCCATGCAGGCACTGGTCGACGATCTCAATGCCCGCCTGGAGGAGATAGCCTTGGGCGGCGGTGCTGCCAACAACGCCCGCCACCAGGCCCGTGGCAAGCTGCTGCCCCGGGAGCGCATCGACCAGCTGCTGGACCCGGGTTCCCCCTTTCTCGAACTGTCGGCGCTGGCTGGCTGGCAGGTCTATGACGAACCGGTGCCCGCTGCCGGCATCCTCACCGGCATCGGCCGGGTCTCGGGGCGCCTGTGCATGCTGGTGGTGAATGACGCCACCGTGAAGGGCGGCACCTACTACCCCCTCACGGTGAAAAAGCACCTGCGCGCCCAGGCCATTGCCGAGCGACTGCGCCTCCCATGCCTCTATCTGGTGGATTCCGGCGGTGCCTTCCTGCCCATGCAGGACGAGGTGTTCCCCGACCGGGAGCATTTTGGCCGCATCTTCTACAACCAGGCTCGCATGTCGGCCCAGAGCATCCCCCAGCTGGCGGTGGTGATGGGGCTCTGCACCGCCGGCGGCGCCTATGTGCCCGCCATGGCGGACGAGTCCATCATGGTCAGGGAGCAGGCCACCCTCTTTCTGGCGGGCCCACCCCTGGTCAAGGCCGCCACCGGCGAGGAGATCAGCGCAGAAGCCTTGGGCGGCGCCGAGGTACACTGCGCCCACTCCGGGGTGGCGGATCACATGGCCCGGGACGATGCCCATGCCCTGGCCATCGCCCGCACCCTGGTAAGCAACCTGGGTGACAGCCAGACGGCGGCGTCACCGGCCCCATCCGCTCCCTCCTATGATGAGCCGCACTACCCCATCGAGGAGCTCTACGGCCTGGTGGGCACCAGTCTCAAGCGCCCCTATGACGCACGAGAATTGATCGCCCGGCTGGTGGATGGCTCTGTGTTTGACGAATTCAAGGCGTTGTTCGGCACTACCCTGGTGACGGGTTTTTCCCGCATTGAGGGCATGCAGGTGGGGATCCTCGCCAACAATGGCGTGCTGCACAGCGACAGCGCCCAGAAGGGAGCCCACTTCATCCAGCTTTGCAACCAGCGGGGGATCCCGCTGCTGTTTCTGCAAAACATCACCGGTTTTATGGTAGGAAGTACGGCGGAGAAAGAGGGGATCGCCAAGCACGGCGCCAAGCTGGTGACCGCCGTGGCCTGCAGCCGGGTGCCCAAGATCACCCTGATCGTCGGCGGCAGCTTCGGCGCTGGCAACTACGGCATGTGCGGGCGCGCCTATGAACCGGATTTTCTCTTCAGCTGGCCCAACAGCCGCATCTCCGTCATGGGGGGCGAGCAGGCGGCCGGGGTGCTGGTGCAGGTGCGCCGGGACAAGCTGGCCGCCGAGGGCAAGACTCTGGGCGAGTCGGAGGCGGCCGCCATTCGCGCCCCGGTGATAGCGCAGTACGAGCGCCAGGGTCACCCCTATTACGCCAGTGCTCGCCTGTGGGATGACGGCGTCATCGACCCGGCCCAGAGCCGCACCGTGCTGGCCCTGGCGCTGGCGGCCTGCCAGGGGGCCGAGCCTGGCCCTCTGCAGTACGGCATCTTCCGGATGTAAGGAGTTCATATGTCAGACCCGCTCTTCAACGATCCCCTTGCCCATTTTCGCCTTGAGCGCCACGGCCCGGTGATCGAGCTGGTGCTCGCCCGCCCGGCCCGTCACAACGCCCTCGATGCCGACCTGATGCAGGGGCTGCTCGACTGTCTCGACGAGTTGGCCCACGGCCAGCCGCTGGCCGACCGCCCCCACGTGCTGCTGCTGCGCGCCGAGGGGCCGCATTTTTGCGCGGGCGCCGATCTCGAGTGGATGCGCAAGATGGCCGGGGAGGCGTTCGACCCCCGCGCCTTTGACAAGAATCGCGAGGACGCCCGGGTGCTGGCCCACCTGATGCAGGCACTGGACGAGCTGCCCTTCCCCACGGTGGCCCTGGTGCAGGGGGCCGCCTACGGCGGAGCCTTAGGCCTTGTCTGCGCCTGCGACATCGTGCTGGCCAGCGAAAATGCCCGCTTCTGCCTCTCCGAGGTGACCCTGGGACTGGTGCCTGCGGTGATCAGCCCCTACGTGGTGCGCGCCATGGGGATGCGCCAGGCCCGCCGCTACATGCTGAGCGCGGAGCCCTTCGATGCCATCACCGCCTGCCGACTCAACGTGGTGCACAGGCTCAGCCAGCCTGATCAGTTGCTGGCGGAGGGACGCGCCATGGCCCTGCGGTTATGTCGCAACGGCCCCCAGGCGATGAAGGAGACCAAGCGGCTGCTGGCCGCCCTCGAAGGGCGCCCAGGCCACCAGCACGAAGAGCAGACCGTCGAGACCATCGCCCGGGTACGGGTCGGTCTCGAGGCACAGGAGGGGATCCAGGCCTTCTTCGACAAACGCCCCCCCACCTGGCGCCCCCGTTTCAAGGACGAAGCATGACCCATCACACTCCCATCAAGCGCCTGCTGATCGCCAATCGCGGTGAAATCGCCGTGCGCATCATCAAGACAGCACGACGCCTCGGCATTCACACCATCGCCCTCTACTCCGACGCCGACGCCCGCGCCATGCACGTGCGCGAAGCCGACGAGGCCTGGCATCTGGGGCCGGCCCCCGCCCGGGAGAGCTACCTCGACACCGGCAAGGTGCTCAAGATTGCCAAAGAGGCGAATGCCGACGCCATCCACCCGGGCTACGGTTTCCTGTCCGAGAACAGCGACTTTGCCACCGCCTGCGAGCAGCGGGGCGTGCGCTTTGTCGGCCCAAGCGGCGCCGCCATCCTCGCCATGGGGGACAAGTCGGGCGCCAAGGCGCTGATGCAGGCAGCCGGCGTCCCCGTGCTGCCCGGTTATCACGGCGCGGATCAGCACCCCGGCTTTTTGCGCGATCAGGCGAGCCAGGTGGGCTTCCCGCTCCTTATCAAGGCGGCCAGCGGCGGCGGTGGCAAGGGGATGCGCCGGGTCGATCAGCTGGCCGACTTTGACGACGCCCTGGCGGCGGTCAAGCGGGAGGCGAGTGCCGCCTTTGGCGACGACCATGTGCTGCTGGAGCGCTATCTCCCCCGCGCCCGCCACGTGGAGGTGCAGGTCTTTGCCGATGCCCTTGGCAACGCCATCTATCTGGGGGACAGGGACTGCTCCTTGCAGCGCCGCCACCAGAAGGTGATCGAAGAGGCCCCCGCCCCCGACATCTCCCCTGCCCTGCGCCGCGCCATGGGCGAGGCGGCCGTGGCGGCGGCCAAGGCCATCGCCTATCGGGGGGCCGGCACCATCGAGTTTCTGCTCTGCAAGGAGGAGTTCTTCTTCATGGAGATGAACACCCGGTTGCAGGTGGAGCATCCGGTTACCGAGGCCATCACAGGTCAGGATCTGGTGGCCTGGCAGCTGGCGGTGGCCGAGGGCAAACCGCTGCCCCTCACCCAGGATGAAGTGGTGCTGCGTGGCCACGCGGTGGAGGCGCGCCTCTACGCCGAGGACGTGGCCGCCGGTTTTCTGCCAGCGAGCGGCCCCATCCACTGGCTCACCTGGCCCAAGGGGGTGCGCATCGACACCGGCGTCACCGCTGGCGATGAGGTGAGCCCCTATTACGACCCCATGATCGCCAAGCTCGTCGCCCACGCACCGAGCCGCAGCGAAGCCTTTGCCACCCTGGCCGATGCCCTGGCAGCCCTGGATCTCGGCCCTCTGGTGCACAACGGCCCGCTCCTGCAGCGCCTGTGCGAAGCGCCAGAGGTGCTGGCGATGCGCCACCACACCCAGTGGCCCATTCCCACCGACACCCTGCCCGTTCCGGCGCTCGCCTGGCCCCTCACCACCCTCTGGCTCGCCACTTGCGAGCGCGATGCCTCCCCCTGGCAGCAGGCCGCAGGCTTTCGGCTGGGCCCCACCCGCCGCTTTTGCGCCACGGTGCGCATCGGCGAGGAGACCCGCACTCTCACCCTCGCCGAGCGAGGGGGCGCCCTGCTCTGGCAGGGCGAGCAGATCCCGTTTGAACTCGGGTCAGATCAGATCCGCCTGTGCCAGAGTGGACATTGGCAGCGCTATCCGGTGCAGCCCCTCGGCGAGGGCGCCTATTTGCTGCACCTGGCGGGCAGACGCATCCGCTTCTCGCTCGATGATCAGCATCATCAGCTCCACCATGATCACGACACGAGCCATGTCCCGGGCATCCTGGCCCCCATGCACGGCATCGTGGTGGCGCTGCAGGTCGAGGCCGGCCAGCCGGTCAGCAAGGGGCAACCCCTGCTGGTGCTGGAGGCGATGAAGATGGAGCACGTCCTCAAGGCCGACCGGGACGGGGTGATTGAGGCCCTGCAGTGCCGCCAGGGGGAACAGGTGAGCCAGGGCGCCGTGCTGGTGCGCTTTGCCGAGGACCATACCGCGCAGGAGGAGCGCTCATGAGCCACACGCACGAGAACCGGGACGACAAGGTCAGCCTGGTGGAGATGGGGCCCCGGGACGGCCTGCAAAATGAGACCGCCACCCTCTCCCTGGCGCAGCGGCTGGCGCTCATCGCCCGCCTGGCCGAGAGCGGGTTGCAGCGCATCGAGGTGGGGGCCTTCGTGTCGCCCAAAAAGGTGCCGCAGATGGCGGATTCCGCCGCACTGTTCAACGCCCTGCCGCGCAGGGGGCCGACCCGCTATGGCGCCCTGGTGCCCAATCTGCAGGGTCTGCAGGCCGCCGTCGCCGCACGCGCCGACGAGATAGGCCTCTTCACCGCCTGCTCGGACGGCTTCACCCGAGCCAACATCGGCATCAGCGTGGAGGAGTCCCTGGTGCGCTTCGCCCCCCTGGTGCAGGAGGCGCGCAGCCTCGGCATCAAGGTGCGCGGCTACCTCTCCACCGTCATCGCCTGCCCGTTCGACGGCCCGACCCGCCCGAAACGGGTCGCCGCCCTGGCCGAGCGGCTGCTGGATCTGGGCTGCCACGAGATATCCCTCGGCGACACCATCGGCGTCGGCACCCCGGGCACCGTGGCTCCCATGCTGGATGCGGTACTGCACGAGATCCCGGCGGGCCGGCTTGCGGTTCATTTTCACGACACCTATGGCCAGGGGCTGGCCAACCTGCTGCCGGCGCTGGAGCGCGGGATCCGCACCATCGACTGCTCGGTGGCCGGGCTCGGCGGCTGCCCCTATGCCCCCGGCGCCTCCGGCAATGTGGCGTCGGAAGAGGTGGTCTATCTGCTGCACGGCCTTGGCATGAGCACCGGCGTCGACCTCGACCAGCTGGCCGCCACCGGCCAGTGGGTGAGCGAGCTGCTGGGGCGCCCCAACGGCTCACGGGTCGGCCAGGCCCTGCACGGGAGGGGACTGCGCCTCGCACAAGAGCGCGAGCAGCGCACCCCGGGAGGCCATCATGCATCATGAACCCGGCCCTTGCCGCTGTGCCAGGACCCCGCCATCTCATCAGGAGGGCGCACCATGAGAGCCAGACACGCCAGTGGCAAGGAGAGGACCTACAGCATCTCGGAGCTGGCCCAGGAGTTCGACATCACCCCCCGCACCATCCGCTATTACGAGGACGAGGGGCTCATCACCCCGACCCGGGAGGGGCAGACCCGCATCTACAGCCACAAGGACAGGATCCGCCTGAAATTGACCCTGCGCGGCAAGCGCCTCGGGTTCAGCCTGGCGGAGATCCGCGAACTGTTCGACATGTACGACACCGACCGCTCCAGCCGGATGCAGCTTCACTCCATGATCCAGCTCATCGAAGCCAGACGCCACTCCCTGCGCCAGCAGCTAGAGGACATCCAGATGGTGATGGCCGAGCTCGATGCCGCCGAGCAGCGCTGCATCCACTCCCTCGGCGGCTTGAAAACCGACGGGGATTGACAGACTCTGGGGGTATCTCGCCCCCGGTATCCCGATTTTCCAGTGGATATTCGCAGTGGCAAGCCCTGACCCGGCAACCCCCTTGTTCCCCACATCGCCCATCGCGACATGCCGGACAGACTGGGCGGTTTGGGCAAGCGGCGAGGTGGGGCAAACGGGGGAAATCCGGCCTTGGTCGCACAATAATTCCCCAGCCCGGTCAGAGTGCGGCGCACCTCATGAGTCCTTCCCATGAACCGGGCACGATTAATTGCTACCATATGCGCATCAAATGGAGACCATCATGCTCAAGCCTCTGCCCGCTCGTCTGCTGCGCTATGCCCTCTATCTTCTCGCGCTCCTGCTCATCGGCATCACCATCCTGCTCTGGCAGGCGCCGACCCTCATCCAGCGCCATCTCCCCGGCTGGCTTGCCACCCATTACGGTCTGCACCTCTCCCTTGGCAAGATAGAGGTGGGGATCCGCTCCCCCTCCCTCGTGCTGGGGCCCAGCGCCCTGCTCGATGACCAGCAGCAAGCACTGGTGTCATTTGAAGAGCTGAAGCTCATTCCCGCCTTGAAAGCGAGCTGGCAGCAGCGCGCCCTGGTACTGGAAGAGGCCACCCTGACCGCCCCCAGGGCAGATCTGGTGCGCCTCGAGGATCTCAAGGGGGAGGCACGCTTCAACCTGACCGATGCACTGGCCTCCCTGCTCGCCCCTGCGCCGGAGCAAACACCGCCAGCTAGCGCCGAGCCCGTGCTGGTGACTATCGGCAAGCTGTCCGTCGAGCAGGGCCGGCTCAGCTACCGGGACAGCCGCAAGCCCAACAGTCCGGGGTGGGTGCCGCCCCTCACCCTGGACAAGCTCACCCTGCACCTGCCCGGATTTTCCAGCGCAGAGGGGGTGCTCAACCCCTATCGCCTGAGCGCCACCGTCAACGAGAAGAGCCCCCTCAAGGCCGAAGGAGAGTTCGACATGATGAGCGGTGCCGGCAAGGGCAACCTCAGCCTTGGCAAGGTGGCCATCGCCCCCTTCGCCCCCCTCTGGGCCCCCTATCTCAAGGCGACCCTCGCCAAAGGGGAGGCCAGCGCCGAGCTCGCCTATCGCCTCACCCAGGGCAAGCAGGGACTGGACTGGCAGTTGTCAAAGGGCAAGCTGACCCTGGCCAACTGGCAGCTCACACGCAACAAGGGGGAGGAATTTGCCCGCTTCAAGCAGTTGGCGCTGACCGGGATCCGCATCGATGGCAACAAGCAGCGCCTTGAGCTCGATGCCGCCACCCTCAAGAGCCCGGCCATCACCGCCGTCCTCGACCACCAGCAACAACTGGATCTCGCGGACCTGCTGATCCCCCAGAAGACCCCCAAGGGGGGCAAACAACCGGCCACCCCCGCCAAGCCCTGGCAATGGGCCCTCAAGCAGACCCGCATCGACCAGGGCAGCCTCACCCTGACCGAAGCCACCAGCGGCAAGCCCCTGAAACGGGCCATCTCCGCCATCGCCCTCACCCTGGGGCCCCTTGGCAGCCAGACCGCCCAACCCAGCCCCCTCACCCTCAACGCAGCCCTCGACACCAGGACGACGGTGGCGTTTGACGGCACCCTGGGGCTGACCCCCTTCACCCTGAACGGCGCCATCCGCCAGCAGGGGCTGCCGCTGACCCTGGCCCAACCCTACCTGCAGGATCTGCTGCGCATCAGCGTGCGGGACGGCGAGCTTGCCAGCCGCACGAGGCTTGACCTGGTCACCGACCGCCAGGGGGCCATCAGCAAGCTGGAGATAAGCGGTGGACTCGAGGTCGCGGGGCTCAACGTGCTGGATCGGGCCGACAACCAGCGCCTGCTCCAGATAGAGAATCTGCAATTGAGCGGCCTGCACTATGATGGCCTGAGCCAGCAACTGCGCATCGCCGACATCCTGCTCAGCAAACCCTATGCCCGTATCGAGATCAACGAAGAGGGGATCACCAACGTGCAGCAACTGCTGCTGCCGCAACCCGCCGCGAACGCCAGGGAGAGCGCCCCCGCCCCGCACATCGTCATCGATCAGATCCGTACCGCCCAGGGCAACCTGCGCTTCGCCGATCGCAGCCTGAGCCCGGAGTTCGTGGTGGACATCGCCTCCCTCGACGGCCAGAGCCGCCATATCAGCAATACCCCGGGGCAGCGCTCCGAGCTCGCCTTCAACGGCAAGGTGGACCGCTACGCCCCCGTCACCATCCGGGGGGGCGCCAACCTGCTCATCGAGGATCCCGTGCTGGATGTGGCCGTGGCCTTCAACAACCTGGAGCTCACCACCTTCACCCCCTACTCCAGCACCTATGCAGGCTATGCCATCGACAAGGGGCAGCTCTCCATGAAGCTCAACTACAAGCTGCAGGGCAACCGGCTGGAGGGGGACAACGACATCACCATCAAGAAGCTGCAACTCGGGGAGAAGGTCAAGAGCGAGCAGGCCAAGGATCTGCCCCTCGGCCTCGCCATCGCCCTGCTGAGCGATTCGAACGGCGTCATCAAGATGAACCTCAAGGTGAAGGGCAATCTGGATCAGCCTGATTTCAGCCTGGGCAATATCTTCTGGGACGTGCTCGGCAATACCCTCGGCAAGGCCATCACCTCCCCCTTCTCCCTGCTTGCGTCCCTGACGGGGGGCACCAAGGATCTCGACGAGCTCCCCTTCCTGCCCGGCGATCCCGCCCTGACCCCGACCCAGCAGACCAAGCTGACCACCCTCGCCCAGGCCCTCAAGGAGAGGCCCAAGCTCAGCATGAACATCCGCGGCAAGGTCAACTTCAACGAAGAGCGCCCCATCCTCCAGCGCCAGAAGCTTGAGCGGCTGCTGGCCAAGACCACCGGCAGCCCGGTGGATTTGACGCTGCTGGAGCAGGATCCCGCCATGCAGTCCGCACTGGCAGAGGCTTATGAAGCCAAGTTCAACGAAGATCTCGGGGATCTGGCCGACCGCTTGCGACTCGATGAAGGGAGCGAGGCCCTGCGCGCCCAGGCGGTGCTCCTGCTGCGGGATCAGCAACTCATCACCGCCAAGTCCCTGCGAAACCTCGCCATGCGCCGCGCCCAGAACACCAAGGAGTATCTGGTGGATACCCAGGGCATCGCGCCGGAGCGCCTCTTCGTGCTCGACAGCCAGGTAAAGGAGGCCGACAAGGAAGCCAAGGTGGTGCTGACCCTGGACAACTGATCCGGCCCCCGCCGGATACCCCTCTTGTTTGCCCCGACGGCATATGGCCCGAGGGGCTCCCACCCCCGACCGGATAACGCCTTCCTGGCCATTTTAAGGTGCCCACCGCCCAGGTACCCGGACGGCGCCAGTCTGCTCGGCCCTTTCTCGTCCCTTTCTTTCCCGCCGGAGCGAGCGGGCGGTGGCTGGCGCCGCGCTTTGCCCCTGTTGTTCCCTTTGTGCCTAGCGGCGGCGACATCATGGTGGAGCTGCCTTATCCCTACTTGCTTGCCTGCTTGCAGCGGGATGATCAGGATGGTGGATCTCTACTTCTGGTAGCGTCTCTCCACGAAGGAACAAGGGAAGCGGATCCCTGTCCCTTGCTGAGTCTTTCACCGTGGCGGGCACGAGGTGGGCTCTCCTTATCCCTGGTTGCCGGTCTGGCCGAGCAGAGGCAGGAGGTGACCTTGGCTGCTTGCCTCCCCTTCTCTAACCTCCCCCTGACCCCTGCCATCAGGATTTGTCTCTCGCTAGCCGTCCCGAACAATCCAGTTATCCGGCATGTCGGCATGTCGGCATGTCGGCATGTCGGCATGTCAAAATAGATGGCCCGATCAGATAGACAGTGTCTAATCGGGCCAATCCTGAACACCCTCTCCCGCACGCCACAGGGCCAACCCCGCGCCCCCTCTTAAATTTCGCAGCCTCTTCACTGGCCCTCCGTGCTGCCGTGTCTGCATGTTGAAGCCTTCGGCCACAGGGCGATCCCTTGGCTCAACCTCTTGCGTCTTGGTTTTTGTCACCTGGCTAGCCCATGACGCCATTCCTCCCGTCTTGACGCTTTTTCACCAGTACAACCGGTGCTGCCGTCTCTGCCATGTTGAAGCCTCCGGCCACAGGGCGATCCCTTGGCTCACCCTCTTGCGTCTTGGTTTTTGTCATCTGGGCCCATGGCCCATCCCGCCTCTGGCTTTTTGACAAGGGCAGCCTCTGAGCCCACCCGTTGATCTTGCGCCCCTTTCGCCCGTGGCAGTCAACACGGCGCGCCTGCGGGTTTCTCAGGCGCCCCGCCCTTGTGTAGGGAACACGGTGGCGAGCGCGGGGTTGACGAGAAAATGGGGAGCGCAACGGACACTGCGATGGCAAGCGATACGGGAGGCCGATGGGCTACAAACAGGAGGTAAACACTCTGGTCTGATGGCATATGAACTCATTTTTCAATCAAGCCGCCATGACGCGACCATCCGGGGGCGCGTTTCCCTCACCAGTCCCAGTCACCACCATCGTTGCCGACTTTCATGCCAAGGTGCCTTTTATACAAAATCGCAACGTTGAAAACGTTTTTCATTCACCACTCGTCTACCTGAACGGCACGAATGGTTGGCCACTTAAACTTTCGTGTTCTTTTTTTACCATTTCTGTGTGTCCCCCCCTTGCCCGGGACCCTGAGCCTGCCTAAAATCGCGCGTCTTTTATCAACCCCACCTCTACTGTTGGAGAACACCACGTGAGCGAAAAATTGGCCAACCCTGCCCCTCTGGGTCTGATGGGTTTCGGTATGACCACCATTCTGCTGAACATCCATAACGCAGGTTTCTTCCCCATCAGCGCCATGATCCTGGCCATGGGTCTGTGCTATGGCGGTCTGGCCCAGATCATCGCCGGCATCATGGAGTACAAGCGTGGCAACACCTTCGGTGTCACCGCCTTCATCTCCTACGGCACCTTCTGGTGGAGCCTGGTGTTCCTGCTGATGATGCCGGGCATGGGTCTGGCCGAAGCCACTCCCCACGCCTACATGGGCTGGTATCTGCTGATGTGGGGCATGTTCACCCTGTTCATGCTGGTAGGCACCATCAACTTCCCCCGCGTGAAGCAGTTCGTGTTCGCCTCCCTGACCGTGCTGTTCTTCCTGCTGGCCGCCCGTGACTTCACCGGCAGCACCCTGATCGGCACCATCGCCGGTTTCGAAGGCATCATCTGCGGCGCCAGCGCCATCTACCTGGCCATGGCCACCGTGATCAACGAGCAGTTCGGTCGCACCGTGCTGCCCATCGGCGAGCAGAAGAAAGCCGCTCCCGTCGAGCTCAAAGCCGCTGCCTAAGCACCCGGCGACATCGCTGTCACGAAAAAGGCACCCTCGGGTGCCTTTTGTGTTTCTGCCGCCCGGACACAGTGCCGATCAGCCCTGCGCTCCGGGATCCCCAGCAAGCAATCGGGTGGCCGGGTAGCGGCCTGCGGGATCCTGGCCGTAGAAGCGGGCGAACTGGTCATAGACCGCGGGGTAGACGGCGCGCAGACGCAACGGATCGGTGAAGAAGCTCTCGCTGCACACCGCGAAGAATTCGGCGGGATGCGAGGCGGCGTAGGGGTCTATCTCGGTCACCTCCTCTCTGGTCAACTGATCGTTCATCTCGTCAAACGCACCTTGCAGCGCCCGGGTCCATTGCTGGGGATCCATGCCCCGCGGCAGGGGCGGTGCACCGTCCGCATCCCCTCCCAGCATGTCGAGCTTGTGGGCAAGCTCATGGATCACCAGGTTGAATCCGTCCCAGTCCCCGTCCTGCTGCAATTCACTCCAGGCCAGCACCAGCGGCCCCTGGGGCCAGGATTCACCGGCGTTCTCCTCTTCAAATTCGCTCACCAGCCCGAACTCGTCCTGCACCTCCTGACGACGGGTCACGGGCTCGGGGATGATGATCACCTCGTGGAAACCTCGATACCAATCGAACCCCAGGTGCAGGATGGGCAGCACTGCCTGCAGGGCCAGCACCCCCTGCTGGCGGGGCGTCAGTTCCACCCCGATCTGGGTGAGGGTCTTGCGCGAGAGAAAATGGCGCGCCAGCTCCATCAACTTCTGCGCCTCTTCTTCTTCAAGCCCCTGCAAGATGGGCACCGCCGCCAGCGCCTCGCGCCACTCCTGCTCTTCTGGGAGACGGGGCTCCCGGGGAGATGCACCACCCAATACCTCTTTCAACCTGGACCAGAACACACGGACTCCTCTTGCCAATCAGACAGCTTTCACAAAACGTTTCGGACGCTCGCAATACCCTTGCGCCAGATAAAATCGGTGCGCCCCTTCGCGCTTGAGGCTGCTGGAGAGCTCCAGCTGGCCGCACCCCAGGGCTGCCGCCCGCTGCTCTGCCGCCGCCAGCAGCAGGGCCCCGATGCCCCCGCCCCTTGCACCCTCATCGACAACCAGCGCCGAGATCAGGCCCCAGGCTGGTGCAAGGTGCATGGGTTGCAAGTGGTGCCACACCAGCACCCCCACCGGGATCCCCTCGCACAGGGCCACCAGTACCTCCCGCGCCGGATCGGGCTGGGCCAGCCTGGCGCTGACCGCCCCGTCAGGGTTGGGGTAGCCCAGCTGGGCAAACAACCCCGTCAATCCGGCCCCATCTTCCTCCCCGGCGAGGCGAATAATGTATCTGTTTTCCCTTGTTGCCACTCCTGGCCTCCTATTTGCATTACCTCAATCAGCCCTCTGGGCATGGCAAAGCGGCAGATGATGGGTATGTACCGAATCTTGTCCAGTTCCATTCACCATTTGTTAATGTCAATTCACAAATTAACAAAGTCACAACACTTTTCACTAGGAAGGCCCTGAACAAACCGATATGTTAAATCCCGCGGACTAACCAGTCGAAAGTCCCGCACAATCCTGAGTGACCCCCTTGGTCACCATATATTTCAATGTTAGGGCAGCGAGGCACAGACCTCGCCAAGACAGCGCAACAAAGGAGTTGTTGTACATGAATGAGATCGTCAATGCCATCAATGGCGTGATTTGGAGCCCTGCGCTCATCTATCTGTGTCTGGGGGTAGGCCTCTACTTCTCCCTGCGCAGCCGTTTCCTGCAACTGCGTCACTTGAAAGGCATGATACGCCTGATGTTTCAGGGCAAGGGCAACGATGCCGGTGTCTCCTCCTTCCAGGCACTCTCCATGACCCTGGCCGGTCGCGTCGGTACCGGCAACATCGCCGGTGTGGCCACTGCCATCACCTTCGGCGGCCCGGGCGCCCTGTTCTGGATGTGGATGGTCGCCTTCCTCGGCGCCAGCTCCGCCTTCGTGGAGTCCACCCTGGGTCAGGTCTACAAGGAGAAGATCAACGGTGAATACCGCGGCGGTCCGGCCTTCTACATCGAGAAGGGGCTCGGCATGAAGTGGTATGCCTGGACCTTCGCCATCGCCACCATCTTCGCCTGCGGCGTGCTGCTGCCGGGCGTACAAGCCAACTCCATCGGCTCCAGCCTGCAGACCGCCTTTGACATCGATCCCAACGTCACCGCCGCCGGTCTGGCGCTGCTGCTCGGTTTCATCATCTTCGGCGGCGTCAAGCGCATCGCCAATTTCGCCAGTACCGTGGTGCCCTTCATGGCGCTGGGTTACATCATCGTCGCCTGCGTCATCATTGCCCTGAACATCGGCCAGCTGCCGGGCGTGATCCTGCTCATCTGGAAGAGTGCCTTCGGGATGGAAGCCGGCTTCGGCGCCATTCTGGGTCTGGCCATCATGTGGGGTGTCAAGCGCGGGGTCTACTCCAACGAAGCAGCCCAGGGGACTGGCCCCCACGCCTCCTCCGCCGCGGCGGTGAGCCACCCGGCCAAGCAGGGCCTGGTGCAGGCGTTCTCCGTCTACATCGACACCCTGTTCGTCTGCTCCGCCACCGGCTTCATGCTGCTCATCACCGGCCTGTACAACGTGCAGGGCCCGGACGGTGCCGCCCTCTACACCGGCATCGCCGGCATCGCGGCAGGCCCCGGCTATGTGCAGACCGCCATGGAAAGCATGATGCCAGGCTTTGGCAACTACTTCGTCGCCATCGCCCTGTTCTTCTTCGCCTTCACCACCATCGTGGCCTACTACTACATCGCCGAAACCAACATCGCTTTTGTCAACCGCAAGATTAACCGCCCCTGGCTCACCTTCTTGCTGAAGATTGCGCTGATGGCTGCCACCGTCTACGGCACCGTCAAGACCGCCGATCTGGCCTGGGGCCTGGGTGACATCGGCGTCGGCCTGATGGCCTGGCTCAACATCGGTGCCATCCTGATGCTGCAAAAGCCGGCTTTCGCCTGTCTGAAAGACTACGAGGCACAGCTGGCCAAGGGTCTGGATCCCGTGTTCCACCCGGAAAAGCTCGGCATCAAGAACGCCGACTACTGGATTGAAAACCGCGCCGAAGTGAACCTGATGCGCGAGCAAACCGGCCACCCCTTCGAGGCAGACCCGGATACCGTTGCCAAGTAATCAGACGGCACAATGCAAAATGGCAGCTTCGGCTGCCATTTTCATTTGTGTTGGATGGGTGAGGGGTTCAAAGCGCGTTGCGGCGCGGTCCGAATGGCAGGCGCCAGCGAAACAGGCTGTTGAGGGTCGCCCGCCACTGGTTGGGGCGCCCCAGGATCTGCCTCTGCAACCGGGTCTCTTCCTTGAGCATGGCCTCGTCACTGCGAGCCCAGGCCTGGGTGTAGAGCTGCTTGATCCCCGCCAGCGCATCCGGCGACTTGGTGATCAGGGTCCGGGCAAAGGCCCGCGCCTCTTCCAGGGGATCCGCGCACACCCGGCTCACCAGGCCGAGGGACTTGGCTTCGCTGGCTTCCAGCTCGCGCCCGCTCATGGCAAGCTCCATGGCGGTATCCATCCCCATCAGGTTGCGCAGGGTGACGCTGCCGCTCATGTCGGGGATGATGCCCCACTTGATCTCCATCACCGAGAAGCTGCAATCCGGGGTGCTGAAGCGAAAATCGGCGCCGAGCGCTATCTGCAGGCCGCCGCCAAAACAGACCCCCTGGGTCACCGCAATCACGGGCACCGGCAATTGATGCCAGCCATAGGCCACCCGCTGGGCCAGGTTGGTCGCCTCGTCCGCCTCGCGCTTGAGGATCTCCAGCGCCGCCACCGGCTGCCTCAGCATGGATTTCACATCCAGCCCGGCGCAGAACGCCCGCCCCTCCCCGTGCAGGATCACGGCCCGCAGCCCTTTTTGCCGGGATAGCGCGTTCAGCGTCTCGTCGATGGCGTCGAACATGGCCCGATCCAGCGCGTTGAGCTTGTCCCCCCGGCAGAGCATCACCTCGGCGATCCCCTCCTGAGACACCCATTTGACCCTTGGCTTTTCCATCTCCGTCTTCGTCCTTTGATTCAACTGGTCATACCACAACGTTACCAGAGTGTTATGGGCAGGTACAGGGAGGCCGCCCCGGGCCTGCGACTAAAGTCGGCTGGCCCGGTGGTGGAGCCTTTGTCAGACTGGCCCCATGGTCACGGTGGAGCCTCTCATGTCACTTCTGTTCAATTTTGCCCGTCCACCGTTCGACGGCCTGGACGAGGAGGCACGCCAGCGGCTCGGTCAGCACCTCAGCATCTGCTACTTTCGCGCGGGCCAGACGGTGCAGCACGCCGGGGAGGAGCCCGCCGGGCTCTACCTCATCATCAAGGGGGCCGTGGAAGAGTCTGCCCTCCATCAATCCTTTGGCGACTATGGCGAGGGGGACATGTTCGACGTCCGTGCCCAGTTTGACGGGCACTGCCGCCACCGTTTCGCCGCCCTGGAAGATACCCTCTGCCAGCTCATTCCCCGCCCCGTCTTTCTGGCCCTGTGCGACGAGCACCCCCATATCGCCCGCTACTTCACCGCCACCCTGGCGGAGCGCCAGCGGGAGCAGGAGCGCCGCGGCCAGCTCGGACAGCAGAACCTGGCAGAGTTCATCCTGACCCGCATCGCTCCCGACCATCTGCAGGCGCCGCTCATCGTGGAAAGCAGCCTCTCGCTCCTGGCCGCCACCGAGGCCATGGTGGCCAGGGGCACCGACTGCCTGCTCTATCCCGGAGCAGACGGCAGCCTGAGCCTGGCCACCCGCAAGACCCTGCTCCACGCCCTCACCCTCAAGGGATTGTCGCTCAGTGCGCCGCTGGCGGTGCTGACCCCCACCCCGCTGACGGGTCTGCCACTGGGGAGCTATCTGTTCGATGCCCTGCTGCTGATGACCCGCCACCGCATCAAGCGCCTGGTCATCTGGCAGGGGCAGGAGGTGGCAGGCATCCTGCATCTGACCCAGGTGCTCGGGCTCTTCTCCACCCACTCCCATGTGTTGACCCTGCGCATCGCCCGCGCCGACTCCCCGGCCGCCCTCGAGGCGGTCGCCCGGGAGCAGCAGCAGCTCATTCGCTCCCTGTTTGCCCAGGGGATCCACACCCTGTTCCTGATGAAGCTCATCGCCACCATCAACGAGCAGTTGATCGCCAAGGCCTTTTCCCTGGTGATCCCCGCGGCGCAGCAAGAGCAGGTGTGCCTGCTGATGCTGGGGTCGGAGGGGCGTGGCGAGCAGATCCAGAAAACCGATCAGGACAATGCCCTGATCCTGCCGGATGGCCTGCCGTGGCCCACCCAGTCGGCGGATCTGGCCGCCTTCAGCGCGCTGCTGGCGCGCCTGGGTTATCCCCCTTGCCCGGGCAGGGTGATGGTCAACAACCCGGCCTGGGTGAAGCCGCTTGACGGCTGGCTGCAAGGGATAGAGCAGGCCTGTGTGCGCGCCAGCGAAGCGGATCTGCTCTGGCTCGCCACCCTGGCCGATGCCCAGGCCATCACGGGAGATCGCGCCCGGCTCGCCCCCGTCGCCCGCCACCTGCGGGCCTGCCTCGCCGACCGGCCGGATCTGCTGGCTGAGATGGCAAGGGCCGCCGTCGCCTTTCACGCCCCCCTCACCCTCTTTGGCAGGCTGGAGCAAGCCCCGGAGGGGCTGGATCTCAAGCGGGGCGGCCTCTTCCCCCTTGTCCACGGCGTCCGGGTGCTCTCCCTGGAGGCGGGGATCCTGGAGACCTCGACCACGGGGCGCATCGAGGCCCTGGTGGGCCAGGGACGCCTCAGCCGGGACTATGGCACCAATCTGGCGGAGGCCTTCCGGCTGTTCATGCGGCTTCGGCTGCGCAGCCAGTTGCAGGAGGGAGACGGACGGGTGCGGGTGGCCGACCTCGGCCCCGCAGAGCGGGATCTGCTGCGCCATGCCCTGCACCAGGTGAAGAAGTTCCAGCAGTGGCTCACCTTGCACTTTCGTCTTAGGCAATAGCGATGTGGATGCACTGGCGTCGCCGCTGGCTTGGCAGGACGTTTCGGGAGGGGGAGTTTGCCCCGCTCTTTGCCCGCCCTGCTGGCGACGAGTGGGTGGCGCTGGACTTCGAGACCACCAGCCTGGATCCGGCGCTGGCGGAGATCGTCTCCATCGGGGCGGTGCGCATCCGGGGCAACCGGATAGAGACGGGCGATGCCCTTGCCATCCGGGTCCAGGCTCCCGCCAGCCTGAGCGCCGGGTCCGTGGTGATCCACGGCCTGCGCCATCAGGATCTGCAACAGGGAATGGCACTGGAGCCCGCGCTGCGCGCGCTGCTGGAGTTCATCGGCCCCCGTGAGCTGGTGGGGTATCACATCGCCTATGACCTGCGCATTCTCAACCTCGCCTGCCAACGGCTGTGGGGGCTCACCCTGCCCCAGCGCGGCATCGAGGTGAGCCGCCTCTATCACGATCACCTCTATCGCCGCTATCCCGACGCCGCCATCGATCTGCACCTGGCCGCGATCTGTCGCCATCTGGCGCTGCCAGCCCTGCCCCCCCACGACGCCCTGAGCGATGCCGTCACCGCCGCCCTTGTCTTTGTACGCCTGCATCAGGGCGGCCCGCTGGCTTATCCCAAAGTCTAATTGTTCAGCAATAACATTTAATTCACATTTTGCTTACATGGACAGCAGTGCTGTCCGGTAGGGAACCCCTCATCCACCGCTGACATTCACTGTCATGGAGAACTGCAATGGAACAGCAACCGTATCTTCGGATCCAGCAAGATCCCAACTTCCAGGCACTGGTCGCCAAACGCCAGCGTTTTGCCTGGACCCTCTCCATCCTGATGCTGGGGCTCTACCTGGCGTTCATCCTGCTCATCGCCTTTGCACCTGGCTGGCTTGGCACCCCCTTGAGCGAAGGCTCCAGCATCACCCGTGGCATCCCGGTCGGGATTGGCCTCATCGTATCGGCCTTCGTGCTGACCGGTATCTACGTATTTCGTGCCAACGGCGAGTTCGACGAACTGAACCAGAAGATCCTCAAGGGAGCGCAATCATGAAAGGCAAGTTTCTGCTGCCGCTGGCAGGTCTGATCTCCACCCCCTTGCTGGCGGCCGACGCCATCAGCGGCGAGGTGCAACGCCAACCCCTCAATATCTCGGCCATCGTGATGTTCGTGGTCTTCGTGGCCGCCACCCTGTTCATCACCTACTGGGCCTCCAAGCGCAACCGCTCGGCTTCCGACTACTACGCCGCCGGCGGGCGCATCACCGGCTTCCAGAACGGTCTGGCCATCGCCGGTGACTACATGTCCGCCGCCTCCTTCCTCGGCATCTCCGCCCTGGTCTATACCTCGGGCTATGACGGTCTCATCTACTCCATCGGCTTCCTGGTGGGCTGGCCCATCATCCTGTTCCTGATCGCGGAGCGGCTGCGCAACCTCGGCAAGTACACCTTTGCCGACGTGGCCTCCTACCGCCTCAAACAGACCTCGGTGCGCAGCCTCTCTGCCAGCGGCTCCCTGGTGGTGGTCGCCCTCTACCTCATCGCCCAGATGGTCGGTGCCGGCAAGCTCATCGAGCTGCTGTTCGGCCTCCAATACCATGTGGCCGTGGTGCTGGTCGGCATCCTGATGGTGCTCTACGTGCTGTTCGGCGGCATGCTGGCCACCACCTGGGTACAGATCATCAAGGCGGTGATGCTGCTCTCCGGTGCCAGCTTCATGGCCATCATGGTGATGAAGTCCGTCAACTTCGACGTCGGTACCCTGTTCAGCGAAGCGGTCAAGGTGCATGCCAATGGTGCGGCCATTATGAGCCCGGGCGGCCTGGTCGCCGACCCCATCTCCGCCATCTCCCTTGGGCTGGCCCTGATGTTCGGTACCGCCGGTCTGCCCCACATCCTGATGCGCTTCTTCACCGTGAGCGATGCCAAGGAAGCCCGTAAATCGGTGTTCTACGCCACCGGCTTCATCGGCTACTTCTACATCCTCACCTTCATCATCGGCTTTGGCGCCATCCTGCTGGTCAGCACCAACCCGGACTTCAAGGACGCCACCGGCGCCCTGCTGGGGGGCACCAACATGGCGGCGGTCCATCTGGCCGATGCAGTGGGCGGCAGCCTGTTCCTGGGCTTCATCTCCGCCGTGGCGTTTGCCACCATACTGGCGGTCGTGGCCGGGCTGACCCTGGCGGGGGCCTCCGCGGTCTCTCACGACCTCTATGCTTGCGTCATCAAGGAAGGCAAGGCCAACGAGGCCGACGAGCTGCGCGTATCCAAGATGACCACCCTGGTACTGGGTGTGGTCGCCATCGGCCTTGGCATCCTGTTCGAGAAGCAGAACATCGCCTTCATGGTGGGCCTGGCGTTCTCCATCGCGGCGAGCTGCAACTTCCCGGTGCTCTTCCTCTCCATGTTCTGGTCCCGCCTGACCACCCGTGGCGCCGTCTATGGCGGCTGGCTCGGTCTCATCAGCGCCGTGACCCTGATGATCCTGGGCCCCACCGTCTGGGTGAAAGTACTGGGCCATGCCCAGGCCATCTTCCCCTACGAATACCCGGCGCTCTTCTCCATGGGGCTGGCCTTCATCGGGATCTGGTTCTTCTCGGTCACCGACAAGTCCCAGGCAGCCTCCGACGAGCATGCCAAGTTCTTCCCGCAGTTCGTCCGCTCCCAGACCGGGCTCGGTGCCTCCGGCGCCTCCGCCCACTAAGTGGCATCCCACGCATCCAAGCCGGCCCAGTGCCGGCTTTTTTCATGACCGCCCCCTCGCCTCCCCTCTGCAAGAGAGGCCGGAGCCCGTTGCCGGCCTGGTCGTGAAACCTTACCCCCTGCAATGGGGCCAGATCACAGTTCCTGCTAAAACTTTCGGGGGATCTGTGCCATAATGCGCGCCATTTGACAGACCAACCGGGACATTCCAGTGCTTTCAAGCAACAACATCACCATGCAGTTCGGCGCCAAGCCGCTGTTTGAGAACATCAGCGTCAAGTTTGGCGGCGGCAACCGCTACGGCCTCATCGGTGCCAACGGCTGTGGCAAGTCCACCTTCATGAAGATCCTCGGCGGCGATCTCGAACCCACCGGCGGCAATGTGAGCCTGGATGTCAACGAGCGCATCGGTAAGCTGCGCCAGGATCAGTTCGCCTACGAAGAGATGCGCGTACTGGACGTGGTCATGATGGGCCACACCGAGCTGTGGGCCGCCATCGCCGAGCGCGATGCCATCTACGCCAACCTGGAGGCCACCGACGACGACTACATGAAGGCCGCCGAGCTGGAAGGCCTGGTCGCCGAATATGATGGCTATACCGCCGAATCCCGCGCAGGCGAACTGCTGCTGGGTGCCGGTATTCCCATCGAGCAGCACAACGGCCCGATGAGCGAAGTGGCCCCGGGCTGGAAACTGCGGGTACTGCTGGCGCAGGCGCTCTTCTCCAACCCCGACATCCTGCTCTTGGACGAACCGACCAACAACCTGGACATCAACACCATTCGCTGGCTGGAGCAGGTGCTCAACGATCGTGAAAGCACCATGATCATCATCTCTCACGACCGTCACTTCCTGAACTCCGTCTGCACCCACATGGCGGATCTGGACTACGGCGAGCTGCGGGTCTACCCGGGCAACTACGACGAGTACATGCTGGCTGCCACCCAGGCCCGCGAGCGCCTGCTGGCCGACAACGCCAAGAAGAAGGCCCAGATCGCCGATCTGCAATCCTTCGTCTCCCGCTTCAGCGCCAACGCCTCCAAGTCCAGCCAGGCTACCTCCCGCCTCAAGCAGATCGACAAGATCAAGATTGAGGAAGTGAAGGTCTCCAGCCGTCAGAACCCCTTCATCCGCTTCGAGCAGGACAAGAAGCTCTACCGCAACATCCTGGAGATCGAAGGCGTCTCCAAGGGTTATGGCGACGGTCCCCTGTTCAAGGGGCTCAACATGATGCTGGAAGTGGGCGAGAAGGTCGCCATCCTGGGTACCAACGGGATCGGTAAGTCCACCCTGATCAAGACGCTGGTCGGTGCCCTGGCACCGGATACCGGCACCATCAAGTGGTCCGAGAACGCCCAGATCGGCTACTACGCCCAGGATCACGCCGACGATTTCGACACCGATCTCAATGTGTTCGACTGGATGGCCCAATGGAAGCAGGAGAACGAAGACGAGCAGGCGGTGCGCTCCGTGCTGGGTCGTCTGCTCTTCTCCCAGGACGACATCAAGAAGCCGGTCAAGGTGCTCTCCGGTGGTGAACAGGGCCGGATGCTGTTCGGCAAGCTGATGATGCAGCGCCCCAACATCCTGATCATGGATGAACCGACCAACCACCTGGACATGGAATCCATCGAATCCTTGAACCTGGCGCTGGAGATGTACAAGGGTACCCTGATCTTCGTCTCCCACGACCGCGAGTTCGTCTCCTCCCTGGCGACCCGCATCCTGGAACTGACTGAAGACGGCATCCGCGACTTCGGCGGCACCTACGAGGATTACCTGCGCACCCAGGGTGTGGTGTAATCCTCCGCTTTCAAGCAAAGCGATCAGAACCGGCGCCTCGTGCGCCGGTTTTTTTATGCCTCCTTAATCACGCCCCACAGCAAGAGAAGAATTGGGGATAGGGAGAGCAAGAGTACAGCGCGCTGTCATACACCTGTCCCGCTCATCCCCAGCCAGGATAGGCAGCACAAGCCCGTGCCTGGCCCTTCCCTCTTGCGCCCGCCCGCTCTGCCGGGCTGTCGATGGCACAAAAAAAACGGCTCCATCATGGAGCCGTTTTCACACTTGGGGCCGTGAGGCTGACTTACTCGACAGTGGCTTCCACGTCGGTGAAGTATTCGATCTTGGCCGCCTTGCGCAGCTCGTCGATCAGCGACTTGTAGTCGGCCTGTGCCTTGCCCTGACCCAGCTGACCTTGCAGCAGGCTCACCATCTGGGACGGCTCCTTGATGACGTTGACCTTGTCCAGCGCCACCACCACACGATCACCGTTGGCTTCGGTCACCAGCTCGACGCTCGGCTTGCCATCGGTCGGATGGGGCATGCGGAACGCCTGGGTCACCAGGTTCTGGTCCATCTCCTGGGCGAAACGGGATACGCCGGTATGGGTATCCACTTTCAGACCCAGCGCGGTCAGGTCGGCCTGAACGTTCTCACCGGCCTTGAGCTTGTCCAGCAGACCCTGGGCCTTGCCACGGGCCACTTCACTGGCCTTGTCGTGCTTGATGGCGGTGATCACCTGCTCTTTCACCTCGGCAAGCGGCTTGGCCGCCTTCGGCTGGTGACCCATGATGTGCAGCACCAGCGCCTTGCCGTCGGCCAGCTCGATCACGTCGGAGTTGGTGTTGTCATCGCGCAGCTGTTCGGAGAACGCCACGGAGAGCACCTTGGGATCATTGAGGGGTGCCGGCGCATCGGCCTGGCTGAAATAGCCGGTGGACTGCACCTGGAGGCCCATGGCTTCGGCGGTCAAGTCCAGGGAGTCCGGGTTCTCGAAGCTGCTGTCGGCCATCTTCTGCTGCTCGGCGAAGAACTGCTCCTTGGCCTTCTCAGACTGCAGACGGGCGATGGTATCGCTCATCACGTCCACGAAGGGCTTGGTCTTGGCCGGTTCGACGGCCAGCAGCTTGATAATGTGGAAGCCGAACGGGCTCTTCACCACGGCGGAGAGATCGCCAGCCTTGGCCAGCGCGAACGCGGCTTTCTCAAAGGCAGGATCCATCACCCCCTTCTCGAACCAGTCGAGCTCCCCGCCCTTCTTCGCGGAGAAGGTATCGGAGGAGTCGGCCTTGGCCAGCGCGGCGAAATCGTCACCTGCCTTGGCCTTGGCCAGCACGGCCTCGGCTTTCTGCTCGGCGGCCTTTTCATCCTTGCCAAACGGGATCAGGATGTGCGCCACCTGACGGCGCTCGGGACGCTGGAACAGATCCTGATGCTGGTCGTAGTAATCCTGGGCATCCTGCTCGGTGACCTTGATGTTCTTGCCAAGGTTCGCGGCATCGAGCAGCAGATAGTCGACATTGACCGTCTCGTCGTTCATGAAGCGAGCGCTGTTGGCCTTGTAGAACTGCTCCACCTCGGCATCGCTCACCTCGATCCCGTCCACATAGGCGGAAGCGGCCAGACGGATCAGGCGCAGGTCACGGGTCTGGTTGTAGAGGCGATCCAGTTGCTCGGCTTCCCCCTTGAGGGCGAACTCCGATCCCAGCACGGCGCCCATCAATTGCTGGCGCACCATATCCTGGCGCAGGGAGTCGCGGAACATCTCGGGGGTCATGCCGGCACGGCGAATGAGCTGCAGGTAGCGGTCATTGCTGAACTTGCCGTTCTCGGCAAACTCGGGCATGGCGACGATGGCCTGCTTGATCTGCTCATCGCTGACGCGCAGACCCAGGGAGCGGGCCTTGTCATCGATCAGCGCCTGATCGATCAGACGGTCCAGCACGCCACGGCGGAACTGTTTCATGTAATCGGGATTGGCGGCCAGCTGGTTGAAGGCCTCACCCATTTGGGATTCCATGCGGGCCCGCTCATTGCGGTAGGCATTCTCCAGTGCGGGGGCACTGATGTCATTGCCGTTGACGGTGGCGGGGGCGGTACGTGCCGGGCCATTGAGGTAGCTGCCTACGCCGGCCAAGGCAAAGGAGAGGATGATCAGGCCCAAGATAACCTTGGCTACCTTGCCCTGCGCCCCTTCGCGTAGTTTATCCAACATCATGTTTGTACTTATGCTCCCGAACTCGATGGGCGTAAATAATGAAAAGGCGCACCGATTGCGATGCGCCTTGGTCAAGCAGTATGAGGGAGAGCCCTCTCACTTGTCTGGTCAGAGACCAAGGACGGTGCCGATAGATATCAGCGACCGGCTTAGTTGACCGCGTCTTTCAGGGCCTTGCCGGCTTTGAAGGCAGGAACTTTACCGGCAGCGATTTCGATGGTCGCACCAGTTTGCGGGTTGCGGCCGGAACGGGCTGCACGCTCGCGAACGGCGAAAGTACCGAAACCAACCAGAGCAACCTGGTCACCCTCTTTCAGGGCTTCGCCCACGGCATCGATGAAGGCATCCAGCGCACGACCAGCGGCAGCTTTGGAGATATCAGCACCGTCTGCAATCTTGTCAATCAGTTGAGATTTATTCACTCTTATATTCCCCTTTTATCGAACATCGCTGCGGCGCTGATTTCCCTGGCCACAACAAGTGGAGGTTTTATAACAAGCCTCCTGATCAGTTGCAAGTGACAATCTGGCGCAAACCCGCGCCACATCACGCATTGCGACTCATCATGAGTACCCGATCGGTGGTCAAGGCTACTTCCGTTGTCCGGTGCATGCAAGCCTTAACCACCCCCCGAATGCGCCAAATTTGCGGCGCATCAACATTTACACGACAGAAACGCGTTCGAAACCTTGCGGATTGTCCTGCAACGCCAGTGCAAGCACCTCATCAATCCAGCGAACCGGATAGATTTCAAGATCTTGTTTGACGTTGGCCGGGATCTCCTCGAGGTCACGTTCGTTCTCTTTCGGGATCAGCACACGCTTGATGCCACCACGGTGGGCCGCCAGCAGTTTCTCCTTGAGACCACCGATGGGCAACACCTCGCCACGCAGGGTGATTTCACCCGTCATGGCCACGTCGGCGCGCACCGGGTTGCCGGTGAGGCTGGAGACCAGGGCGGTACACATGGCGATACCGGCGCTCGGGCCGTCTTTCGGGGTCGCCCCTTCCGGCACGTGCACGTGGATGTCGCGCTTCTCGTAGAAGTCGCCGTTGATACGCAGCTTCTCGGCGCGGGCACGCACCACCGTCATGGCCGCCTGGATGGACTCCTGCATCACGTCACCGAGGGAACCGGTGTAAGTGAGCTTGCCCTTGCCCGGCATGTTGGTGGTCTCGATGGTGAGCAGATCGCCCCCCACTTCGGTCCACGCCAACCCGCACACCTGACCAATCTGGTTCTGGTCGGTAGCCTTGCCATAGTCAAAGCGCTGTACCCCCAGGAACTCCTTGAGGTTCTCCTGGTTGACCTGAACATGCTTGATGCTCTTGTCCAGCAGGATGCGTTTGACTGCCTTGCGACAGATTTTGGAGATTTCACGCTCCAGGCTGCGCACACCCGCCTCGCGGGTGTAGTAGCGGATCACCCCGATCAGCGCCGAATCCTCGATGGTGATCTCGGAAGGCTTCAGGCCGTTGCGCTGGATCTGCTTGGCCACCAGGTGCTGCTTGGCAATGTTGAGCTTCTCGTCCTCGGTGTAACCGGACAGACGGATCACTTCCATCCGGTCCAGCAGCGGACCCGGGATATTCATGGAGTTGGAGGTGGCTACGAACATCACGTCCGACAGGTCATAATCCACTTCCAGATAGTGATCGTTGAAGCTGCTGTTCTGCTCGGGATCCAGCACCTCCAGCAGGGCGGAAGCGGGATCGCCACGCATGTCCGAACTCATCTTGTCGATTTCGTCGAGCAGGAACAGCGGGTTCTTCACGCCGACTTTCGCCATCTTCTGGATGAGCTTGCCGGGCATGGAGCCGATGTAGGTACGACGGTGACCACGGATCTCCGCCTCGTCACGCACCCCACCCAGGGCCATGCGCACATACTTGCGGCCGGTGGCCTTGGCGATGGACTGGCCCAGGGAGGTCTTGCCCACCCCGGGAGGCCCGACCAGGCAGAGGATGGGGCCCTTGAGCTTGTTCACACGCGCCTGCACCGCCAGGTATTCGAGGATGCGATCCTTGACCTTGTCCAGGCCATAGTGATCCGCATCCAGCACCTCCTGGGCCTTGCCCAGGTCTTTCTTGACCTTGGAGCGGGCCTTCCAGGGCACCTGCACCATCCAGTCCACATAGCTGCGCACCACGGTGGCTTCCGCCGACATGGGGGACATCATCTTGAGCTTGGCGAGCTCGGCCTGGGCCTTCTCGCGGGCATCCTCCGGCATCCCGGCCTCTTCAATCTTGCGATTGAGGGCTTCGAATTCATCCGGGCTGTCTTCCAGCTCACCCAGCTCTTTCTGGATGGCCTTCATCTGCTCGTTGAGGTAATACTCCCGCTGGCTCTTCTCCATCTGCTTCTTGACCCGGGAGCGGATGCGCTTCTCGACCTGCAACAGGTCGATCTCCGACTCCATCATGGCCATCAGAAACTCGATGCGCTCGGACACGGAGGCGATTTCCAGCACCTTCTGCTTGTCTTCGAGCTTGAGCGGCATGTGGGCAGCCATGGTATCGGCCAGGCGCGCCGCATCGTCGATCGCCGAAATCGAGGTGAGTACCTCGGGCGGGATCTTCTTGTTGAGCTTGATGTAACCTTCGAACTGGCCGATGGCAGAGCGCACCAGCACGTCCTGATCCTTCTCCTCGATGGGGGCGGACGCGATGTACTGGGCCTCCCCGACAAAGAAGTCGCGATCGTCGATCATCCGCTCAAGGCGGGCACGCTGGCCCCCCTCCACCAGCACCTTGACGGTGCCGTCCGGCAGCTTGAGCATCTGCAGAATATTGGCCACTGTCCCGACGGAGAAAATTTCCTCCACCGTCGGTTCGTCAGTCGACGCATCCTTCTGGGCCACCAGCAGGACTTTCTTGTCCTGCTCCATGGCCGCTTCCAGACAGCGAATGGATTTTTCCCGCCCCACAAAGAGTGGAATGACCATGTGGGGATAGACCACCACGTCACGAAGAGGCAGGACGGGAATCTCGATGCGTTCTGAACGCTCTAGGTTCATATATGTCCTCTCGGCTTGTTATACCGTTGGCAAAGGCTTGGCTGAGTATATGGGGGCGCAAAGATGAGATTCAATCGCCTTGGCCGTAAAAAGCATGAAAGGGGCAAAAAGCCCCTTTATGTGATTAAAAATCAGACAGTTACTCTGAGGCTGCGGCCTGAGTCTCGGGATTGTCGTAGATCATCAGGGGCGCGGAGTCTCCCTTGATCACCGTCTCGTCGATCACCACCTTGCTGACCCCTTTCAGGGAGGGCAGGTCATACATGGTGTCGAGCAGCACGGCCTCGACAATGGAACGCAGACCCCGGGCACCGGTTTTGCGCTCCATGGCCTTGCGGGCAATGGCATTGAGCGCGTCATCACGAAACTCCAGCTCAACCTCTTCCAGGGCGAACAGCGCGGCATACTGCTTGGTCAGCGCGTTTTTCGGCTCTTTCAGGATCTGGATGAGGGCAGCCTCGTCAAGCTCGGTCAGGGTCGCGACCACCGGCAGACGACCGATGAACTCGGGGATGAGACCGTACTTGATGAGATCTTCCGGCTCCACCTTGGCAAAATTCTCGCTCAGGGTTGCCTTGGCATTCTTGGATTTCACCTCGGCGCCAAAACCGATGCCGGTGCCCTTGACGGAGCGCTGCTCGATCACCTTGTCCAGCCCCGCGAAGGCACCACCACAGATGAAGAGGATCTTGGAGGTGTCGACCTGCAAAAACTCCTGCTGCGGGTGCTTGCGACCGCCCTGGGGCGGCACGGAGGCGATGGTGCCTTCGATCAGTTTCAGCAGTGCCTGCTGCACCCCTTCCCCGGAGACGTCGCGGGTGATGGAGGGGTTGTCCGACTTGCGGGAGATCTTGTCGATCTCGTCGATGTAGACGATGCCACGCTGGGCCTTCTCCACGTCGTAGTCGCACTTTTGCAGCAACTTCTGGATGATGTTCTCCACGTCCTCGCCCACATAACCGGCTTCGGTCAGGGTGGTAGCATCGGCCATGGTGAAGGGCACATCCAGCAGACGAGCCAGGGTCTCGGCCAGCAGAGTCTTGCCGCTGCCGGTGGGGCCAATCAGCAGGATGTTGGATTTGCCCAGCTCCACGCCACCGGACTCGCTGCCGCTGCGAAGACGCTTGTAGTGGTTGTAGACAGCCACTGCCAGCACCTTCTTGGCGTACTCCTGACCGATCACGTAGTCGTCCAGATGGGCGCGGATCTCATGAGGGGTCGGCAGCTCGCTACCATCGCGCTTGGGAGAGATCTCGCGGATCTCTTCGCGGATGATGTCGTTGCACAGCTCGACACACTCATCACATACGTAGACGGAAGGGCCAGCGATCAGCTTGCGCACTTCATGCTGGCTTTTGCCGCAGAAAGAGCAATACAGCAGCTTGTCGCCCTCACCCTTGCGTTTCTCTGTCATTCAGCGACCTCGTTTTATCAATAGAGGATGGATCGTCCTGCTGAGTTTACAACAGGACGGGGTACCCTGCTCAGCCGCGCTGGCTCAGGATGCCGTCAACCAGACCATAGGCAACGGCCTGCTCGGCGGACATGAAGTTGTCACGGTCGGTGTCGCGCTCGATGGTGGCCATGTCCTGACCGGTATGGAACGCCAGACGATCGTTCAGGGTATTCTTGATTTTCAGGATCTCCTGGGCATGGATCTGGATGTCAGAAGCCTGCCCCTGGAAGCCGCCCAGCGGCTGGTGGATCATCACTCGGGCATTGGGCAGGCAGAAACGCTTGCCCTTGGCGCCACCGGCCAGCAAGAAGGCCCCCATGGAGCAGGCCTGCCCCATGCAGACGGTGCTCACGTCCGGCTTGATGAACTGCATGGTGTCATAGATGGACATACCCGCAGTGACGGCGCCACCCGGCGAGTTGATGTAGATGCTGATGTCCTGATCCGGGTTCTCGGACTCCAGGAACAGCAGTTGGGCCACCACCAGATTCGCCATGTGATCCTCGACTTGACCGGTCAGGAAGATCACCCGCTCTTTCAGCAGACGGGAATAGATGTCGTAGGAACGCTCCCCTTTCGCGGTTTGCTCTACCACCATCGGGATGAGCGCATTGCGTGGGGATTCAGTCACATCGTTATAGTTCTTGTACATAAGGCATTGTCCCTAAAATAAAATGGCCCGAGTGGAGATCACACGAGCCATTATACTTAACAGTTTTGACCTTAAGTCAAATGTTCTTAGGCAGCGGCACCGGACTTGTTGATCACTTCGTCGAAGGCAACTTCTTTCTCGGTGACTTGCGCCTTGGACAGGATCAGATCGATGGCTTGATCTTCAATGGCCAGATTGCGCACGCCGTTCAGCATCTGCTCGTTCTGCTGATAGTACTCGATCACTTCTTTCGGATCTTCGTAGGCAGTGGCCATGGACTCGATGATGCTGGTCACACGGGCGTCGTCAGCCTTGATCTCGTTGGTGCGGATGACGTCACCCAGCAGCAGACCAACGCGGACACGGCGCTCGGCCTGGGCCTGGAACAGCTCGGCCGGCAGCTCGGGGGCGTTGCCGCCCTGGAAGCCACCGAAGCGCTGCAGAGCCTGCTGACGCAGGGTGTCGATTTCCTGGGCAACGGCAGCCTTCGGCAGATCGATCTGGTTGGCTTCAACCAGGCCGTTCAGTACCTGCTCTTTCACGCTGTTTTTCAGGGCCTGGGCCAGTTCGCGCTCCATGTTCTTGCGCACTTCTGCCTTCAGTTCTTCAACGCTGCCGCTCTCGATGCCGAAACGCTTGACGAACTCTTCGGTCAGCTCGGGCAGCACTTGCTCTTCAACCTTGTGCAGCTTGGAAGCAAATTTGGCAGCCTTGCCCTTCAGGGCTTCGGCGTGGTAGTCAGCCGGGAAAGTCACCTCGATGGTGAACTCGTCGCCCGCTTTCTTGCCCAGGATGGCGTCTTCGAAGCCCGGGATCATGCGGCCAGCGCCCAGTTCCAGGGTGAAGCCTTCAGCCTTGCCACCGTCGAACTCTTCACCGTCGATGGAACCGACGAAGTCCATGGTCACACGCATGCCGTTGGCGGCAGCCACAGCGGCTTCAGTCCAGGTGGCGTGCTGCTTGCGCAGGGTGTCGATCATGTTTTCCAGGTCGCTGTCCTTCACGGTGGCAACCGGCTTCTCGACCTTGATGCTCTCCAGACCGGCAACTTCGAACTCCGGATACACTTCGAAAGTGGCGGTGAATTCGAAATCCTGACCTTCTTTGATCTCTTTCGGATCCATGGTCGGGGCGCCAGCCGGGCTCAGTTTGTTCTCGATGATGGCCTTGATGAAGTTGTTCTGCATCATTTCATCGGCAACGCGGGCGTGAGCCATGGCACCGAACATCTTCTTGATGATGGCAACCGGAGCCTTGCCAGGACGGAAACCGTCGATGCGACGAGTTTTGGCCAGGCCATTCAATTCTTTGCGCACGGCGGCGTCAACGGTAGCGGCCGGTACAGTGATGGTAAGACGGCGTTCCAGACCCTGGGTTGTCTCTACAGAAACTTGCATTCTTTTACCTCGTTCAACTCAGCACTGCGTGCTGACCCTTTATTGCCCCCGGGCAAGCCCGGAGTCTTCCTGTTTATAAAGACAACGACTGTCTTTGTGATGAGAAAATATGACGCGACATTATAGCGGCGTGCAGTGGTCGCGTCGAGCCGCACATCCCCCATCCGGGGCACAGACAGCACAATTTGCGCAAGACTTTCTCCTATATGGGGAAGCCTTGCACCGAGTTCAAGCATTCCATCCGCAATAATTTGCACTGGCTCACTCTTTTTCACGGCGAACGGGCCATTTTGATCGCCATCCGCCGCCAATCAGGCACAAAAATGGCGTGCTGCGACCCAAATTGTCCACCTTCTCGCCTGTGCCATTGCGTCCCCCGGCAGGGCTCGCTATGGTGACAGCCAATTCACGTGCTGCTGGAGTCACCCACATGTCCTTTTTCCGCTTCTTGTTCAATCTGCTCTGGTTCGTGCTGGGAGGCGTCTTCATGGGGCTGGCCTGGTGGCTGGCGGGGCTGCTCTGCTTCGTCTCCCTCATCGGGATCCCCTGGGGACGCGCCTGCTTCGTCATCGGCACTTTCACCTTCTTCCCGTTTGGCAAGCAGGCGGTGAGCCGCAAGAGCATGACGGGCCAGAGCGACATCGGCACCGGTGCCCTGGGGCTGATTGGCAACATTCTCTGGTTTGTGCTCATCGGGGTCTGGCTGGCCATCGGCCACATCGCCTCGGCGCTGGCCTGTTTCGTCACCATCGTCGGCATCCCGTTCGGCATCCAGCACCTCAAGCTGGCCCTCATCAGCCTGGCCCCCATCGGCCAGATGATAGTGACCAACCACGAGGCCGAATCGGGCCGCTACATCCGCTGACGGCCCATCTCAGGCTATCCTTGCGGGTGGAAAAAAGGGCAGACTAGGGTCTGCCCTTTTTCATTGCCCCATTCGAGGTCTTCCATGCTGCCCAGCCATTTTTTTGCCAACCTCGCCCGTATGCGCCTCATCTACCGCTGGCCCCTGATGCGCAACATCCAGCCCGAAAACATCGCCGAGCACAGCCTGCAGGTCGCCATGGTGGCCCACGCCCTCGGTCTTATCAGCAATCGCCTGTTCGGCGCTCAGGTGGATGCAGACCGGGCCGCCGTCATGGCCCTCTACCACGACAGCAGCGAGGTGCTGACCGGGGATCTGCCCACCCCGGTCAAGTACTTCAATCCCGAAATCGCCCGCGAATACAAGAAGATTGAGCTTGCCGCCGAGCAGCGCCTGCTGGGCATGTTGCCGCCTGAGCTGGTCGAGGACTTTCGCCCCCTGCTCGACTCCGGCGCCCAGGACGAGGCCCTCACCAGCCTGGTGAAGGATGCAGACACCCTCTGCGCCTACACCAAGTGTCTGGAGGAGCTGAGCGTCGGCAACCGGGAGTTCGAGCCCGCGCGAAAGCGCCTCGAGCAGATGCTGGACGCCAGGATGAACCCCGCCATGCGCTACTTCATCGATGTCTTCGTGGGGAGTTTTTCACTGCCTCTCGATGAGTTGAATGCCCATTGATGCCATCAACACGGCACCGGGCATCATCTCCTCCTGCGTATTGCCCCGATAACCGCCACGTCGGGGGTTTCCCCACAAAAGAGTGACAATAAAAAGGGCCCCGCAGGGCCCTTTATCACATCCATGGGCATCAATGCCCCAGTTCCCGGGACGGCACCAGGCCGCTCGCCCGCCAGGCAGGATAGAGGGTCGCCACCAGGCTCATCAGGATGGCGGCGCCGGTCACGATGAGCAAATCCTGCATGTGCAGCTCGGTCGGCAGGAAGTCGATGAAGTAGATGTCGGGATTCAGGAAACGGTGCCCGATCACCCCTTCGATGGCGCTCAGGATCTGGGTCAGCTTGCTGGAGAGCAGGCCGCCCAGCAGGGCGCCGAGCAAGGCTCCCGCCACCCCGTTCACCATCCCCTGGATGACGAAGGTAAGCCGGATCTGGCCCGGGCTCGCCCCCATGGTCTTCAAGATGGCAATCTCGCTGCGCTTCTCGTTCACCGCCATCACCAGGGTGGAGACGATGTTGAAGCAGGCCACCGCCACCACCATCAGCATCACCACGTACATCACGGTGCGCACCATCTGGATGTCCTGATAGAGATAGCCCTGACGGCTCATCCAGCTGCTGATATAGACGTAGTGCGGGAATTTCTGGGCCGCCGCCACCGTGATGGACTGGGCCTTGAGCACGTCGCTCACCTTGAGGCTGAACCCCTCCACCGCGCTGCCCATGCCGGTGATGGCCTGGGCGTCCGCCAGGTGCATGAAGCCGAGCAGGCCGTCGAGCTGGCCGCCGATCTCGAGCAGCCCCACCACGGTGAGCGCCTCCCGTTTCGGGTTCTTGATGCCGGCGGCATCCCCCGCCTGGGGCAGCAGCAGGGTGACGGTGTCCCCTGTCTTGACCCCCAGCTTGTCGGCGATGATCTTGCCGAGGATGACCCCGTGTTCACCCGCCTGCAGCTCGCGAAGGCCCCGACCCGTCATGAAGTTGCCCGCATCGGAGAGATTGGCTTCCAGCTCCGGCAGCACCGCACGCAGCTGGACCCCCTTGAGGGCGGAGCCGTGCTCCAGCAGGCCGTCCAGGCGAATGACGGGGGCAGCCGCCTCCACCCCGGGCTGGGCCAGCAGGTAGTCCCTGAGCCTCGGCCAGTCAGGCAGCGGCGCTTCCATGCCGATGAGCTCGCCGTGGGGGACCACGGAGAGCACCCGGTTCTTGAGCTCCCGCTCGAACCCGTTCATGGCGGAGAGGCCAAGAATGAGGGCCATCACCCCGAGGGCGATGCCGATGAGGGAGGAGGCCGAAATGAAGGCGATGAAGCCGTTGCGGCGGCGGGAGCGGCTGTAACGCAGGCCCAGGAACAGGGGCAGCGGCTTGAACATCAGGCGACCTCCGCCATGATGCCGCTCACCAGGGTGACCCGGCGGTGGAGCTTGGCCGCCAGGCTCAAGTCATGGGTCACCACCACGAACGCGGTGCCAAGCTCGCGATTGAGCTCGCACAAGAGCTCATAGACGGCGGTGGCGCTGGCATGATCCAGGTTGCCGGTGGGCTCGTCCGCCAGCACCAGGCTGGGTTCGTTGACCAGGGCACGGGCGATGGCCACCCGCTGGCGCTCGCCACCGGAGAGCTCGGACGGTCTGTGGTTGAGACGGTGGGAGAGCCCCACCCGCCCCAGCATCTTGCTCGCCTTCTCGGTGGCGCTGGCCACCGACTCACCGGCGATCAGCAGCGGCATGGCCGCATTTTCCAGCGCGCTGAATTCCGAGAGCAGGTGGTGGAACTGGTAAACGAAACCCAGCTCCTGGTTGCGAAACCTCGCCTGGGTGCGGCTGTCCCAGCCATGGATGTCCTGCCCCTTGAACAGCACGGCGCCGCTGGAAGGGTTGTCCAGCGCCCCCATCAGGTGCAGCAGGGTAGTCTTGCCGGAGCCCGAGCTCCCCACCACCGCCAACATCTCCCCGGGGGCAACGTCCAGCTCGATCCCCTTGAGTACCTGGGTCTCCAGATTGCCCTCTTTGTAGACATGGTTGAGGGCCTGGCAGCGCAGCAGCGGCTCGCAGGAGACGGATTGATTCATAACGGGGGCTCCACTTGCACCAGTAACAACAGAAGATGAATTATTCATAACGCAGCGCCTCCGCCGGTTTGACCCGGGCCGCGCGGGAGGCCGGGTAAAGGGTGGCACTGAAGCTCAGCAGCACGGCGCCCAGCAAAATGGTCATGACCTGGGCCGGCTCGACGATGACCGGCAGACCGCTGCCCCCCGCCGCCATATAGAGGTTGAGCCCAAGGGCGTTCAGCAGAGGATTGAGGCCAAAGCAGAGCGCCAGCCCCGCCAGCCCCCCGAACAGGGCGCCGATGACGCCGCTCGACGCCCCCAGCACCATGAAGATCTTGACGATGCCGGATTCGCTCATGCCCATGGTACGCAGGATGGCCACCTCCCCTTCCTTGTCGGTGACCACCATCACCAGGGCGGAGAGGATGTTGAAGGTGGCGACCGCGATGATCAGCACCAGCATCAGCCCCATCATCCGTTTTTCCATGGCCACCGCCTGGAACAGCTCGCCGCGCTCGCGGCGCCAGTCCTGCCACTCCAGCCCGTCCGGCAACGCGGTCTTCACCACCTCGTCGGCGGCGAAGGGATCGTCCAGCCAGAGGCGGATGCCGCCCACCTTGTCCGCGGACAGGCGCAGCATGCGCTGGGCATCCCCCAGGGCAATCAGGGCCACCTGGCTGTCCACGTCGGCGCCGACCCCGAAAATGCCGGAGACGGTGAAAAGACGCTGGGCCGGCACCCGGCCAAAGGGGGTAAAGCGGGTACCTTCGGTCAGGATGAGACGCACCTGGTCGCCGATGGAGACCTTGAGTCGGCTGGCCACCCCCTGCCCCAGCACGATGTGGTATTCACCGGCCTGCAGGCTGTCAAGGCGCCCTCCCAGCATCTGGGCGTGCAGGATGTCATCCTTGGGCCAGCGGGCGGGATCGATCCCCTGCACGCTCACGCCGGTGAGCTGACCCGGGCTTTGCAGCATGCCTTCGCTGTCGAGCATGGGGGCCGTGGCCACCACGTGGGGCAGGCGGGCCAGATCGGGCAGACCTTCGGGCTCGGCCTCGATGCGTCCAGCCTGATTGGTCACCACCACATGGGGGATCACCCCGAGGATGCGCCCCTTGAGCTGGCCTTCGAACCCGTTCATCACCGAGATCACCACCATCAGGGCGGCGACCCCGATGGCGATGCCAAAGGTGGAGAACAGGGAGATAAAGGAGACGAAGCGGTTACTGCGTCGCGAGCCTGCATAACGCAGGCCGATGGCCAGCGACAGTGGCTGAAAAAGTCCGGTCTTCAAGGATATCTACGTTGCCAACGAAATAAGATACCGGATAATAAAGGGAAACCGTCTATGACAACAAGGGATAGCCTCCATGCAGGAACAGTTCTTCAGCGTCACCCATGCCACGCCGGTCAATGTGATCCCCATGCCGGCCGACTTTCGTCTGCCGACGCTGGAGGCCCTGGAGGCCGAGTTGCCCGAGCCGTTTCGCATCGCCTCCGCCATTACCTCCATCGATCTGGTGAGCAGCCGGTTGCTGCGCAGCCAGAACGAGTCCATGCACGATCTGGTGGAGATCATCAATCAGCAGTCCCGCAAGATCGACATGATCATGGGCTATGTGCTGGCAGCCCAGGATCACCCCGAGCACCGCTTCCACACCCTGCGCTTTGGCGCCGGGCAGCTCACCTACCTGCACCCCCACCAGGGGCACGGGGAGGCCCCCGCCCTGCACCAGATCGTGCGGCTCAAGATCTTCCTGCGGGAAGAGGCCTCCGCCGTCTACTGCTACGGCGAGGTCGTGCAGCGGGACGCTGGAGAGCATGGCACCCACGTGATGCTCGACTACGTGCGCATCCGCGAGGATGACCGGGAGCTGCTGGTGCGCGCCAGCCTGCATGTGCAGTCGAAACAGCTCAAGCTGCGTGCCCAGGAACGTCAGCGCTAACCCAGGTCCATGTCAAAAGAACGCCAACAGTAAAAGACTCCGATGATGCCAATGACCCTCCCCGCCTTGCCCGCCAAAGCGGGCCAGAAGACAACGTTCGGCCAGCTGGTCGGCAGCAGCCTGGCGCTGGTTGCCGCCCGCCTCACCCGGGAAGCCCGAAGACCCGTCCTGCTGGTCACCGCCGATACCCCGAGCGCCCTGCGCCTTGAACAGGAACTGGGGTTCCTGCTGGCGGATCAGGATTGCCCGGTGCTGCTGTTCCCGGACTGGGAGACCCTGCCCTACGACAGCTTCTCTCCCCACCAGGACATCATCTCCCAGCGCCTCGAAACCCTCTACCAGTTGCCGCAGATGCGCCACGGCGTGCTCATCGTGCCCATCTCCACCCTGATGCTGCGCACGGCGCCCCAGGCTTATCTCGACAAATACAGCCTGATGGTCACAAGCGGCCAGCGCCTCAACCTGCAGCAGCTGCGCGGGCGTCTGGCGCAGGCGGGCTACGTGGCGGTGGAACAGGTGCTGGAGCATGGCGAATTCGCCGCCCGCGGCTCCCTGCTGGATCTCTTCCCCATGGGGAGCAGCCGCCCCTATCGCATTGATTTTTTCGATGACGAGGTGGACTCCATCCGCCCGTTCGACCCCGAGACCCAGCGCTCCAGCGAGCAGGTGAAGTCGGTGAGCCTCCTGCCCGCCCGGGAATTTCCCACCGACGAGGGGGCCATCGAGCTGTTTCGTGGCCAGTATCGCGAACAGTTCGAGATCTCCCGGGCCGAGGGCTCCGTCTATCAGGAGGTGAGCAAGGGGCGCTGGCCCGCCGGCATCGAATACTACCTGCCGCTCTTCTTCAACCAGACCGCCAGCCTGTTTGACTACCTGCCAGGCAACACCCTGCTGCTCACCGTGGGGGAGATCTACCCCGCGGCCCAGCGCTTCTGGAACGACATCGGCCAGCGCTATGAAGACAGGCGCTGGGACAACACCCGTCCCCTGCTGCCGCCCCAGCAGATCTATCTGCCGGTGGAGCAGCTCTTCGCCGCCCTCGGGGACTATGGCGCCGTGCGGCTGCAGGAGGCGACCGTTGACGGCGGAGCGGGTCAGCAGGATCTGCCCCTCGCCCCCCTGCCGGATCTGCAGCTCGACCACAGCAAGGAGCAACCCCTGCTGGCCCTTGACGGCTTCCTGCAAGGCTTTGCCGGGCGCACCCTGTTTGCGGTGGAGTCCGAGGGGCGGCGCGAGGGGCTCGGGGATCTGCTCGCACGGATCAACCTGCAACCCCGGGAGTTTGCCTCCCTCGACGCCTTCCTGGTGAGCGATGCGCGCCACGGGCTGCTGGTCTGTCCCCTGGAGCGGGGCTTCCTGCTGCAAGAGCCCGGCCAGACGCCCCTTGCCCTCATCACCGAAGCCGAGCTGCTCGGCGGCAAGATCCGCAGCAAGCGCCAGCGGGACAAGAGCAAGAACTTAAGCTCCGATGCGGTGATCCGAAACCTGGGCGAGCTGACCCAGGGCCAGCCGGTGGTGCACCTGGATCACGGGGTCGGTCGCTACCTGGGGCTCGAGACCATAGACGCAGGCGGCCTGCCCACCGAGTTTCTGACCCTGGAATACGCCGGCGGCGACAAGCTGTTCGTGCCGGTCACCAGTTTGCACCTGATCAGCCGCTACACCGGCTCGGACAACCCGCCCAGCCACAAGCTCGGCGGCGAGGCCTGGGTCAAGGCGCGGCGCAAGGCGGCGGAGAAGGTGCGGGACGTGGCGGCCGAGCTGCTGGATGTCTATGCCATGCGGGCAGCCCGTCACGGCTTTGCCTTCAAGCACGACCGGGAGGCCTACCGCCAGTTTGCCGCGAGCTTCCCGTTCGAGGAGACCGAGGATCAGCTCAATGCCATCAACGCTGTGCTCGGCGACATGTGCCAGGCCAAGAGCATGGACCGCCTGGTGTGCGGCGACGTGGGCTTTGGCAAGACCGAAGTGGCGATGCGGGCGGCCTTTGTGGCCGTGCACGGCGGCAAGCAGGTGGCCGTGCTGGTGCCCACCACCCTCCTGGCCCAGCAGCACTACGACAACTTCCGCGACCGCTTCGCCAACTGGCCGGTGCGGGTGGAGGTACTGAGCCGCTTCCGCTCCGCCAAGGAGCAGAGCGCGGTGATGAAGGAGATGGCCGAGGGCAAGGTGGACATCATCATCGGCACCCACAAGCTGCTCAGCGCCGAGCTCACCTTCAAGGATCTGGGCCTGCTCATCGTCGACGAGGAGCATCGCTTCGGGGTGCGCCAGAAGGAGAAGATCAAGGCGCTACGCGCCGACGTGGATATCCTCACCCTCACCGCCACCCCCATTCCCCGCACCCTCAACATGGCCATGTCCGGCATGCGAGATCTCTCCATCATCGCCACCCCGCCCGCCAAGCGGCTCGCCATCAAGACCTTCGTGCGCCAGCACGAACCTGCGGTGGTGCGCGAGGCGGTACTGCGGGAATTGAAGCGCGGCGGCCAGGTCTACTACCTGCACAACGACGTGGAGAGCATCGAGAAGTGCGCCGCCGATCTTGCCGAGCTGGTGCCGGAGGCGCGCATCGGCATCGCCCACGGCCAGATGCGCGAGCGGGAGCTCGAGCGGGTGATGTCGGACTTCTACCACCAGCGCTTCAACCTGCTGGTGTGCACCACCATCATCGAGACCGGCATCGACGTGCCGAGCGCCAACACCATCATCATGGACCGGGCGGATCACCTTGGCCTGGCCCAGCTGCACCAGCTGCGGGGCCGGGTCGGTCGCTCCCACCACCAGGCCTATGCCTACCTGCTCACCCCCCATCCCAAGCTGATGACCAAGGATGCGGCCAAGCGGCTGGAGGCCATCGCATCCCTCGAAGATCTCGGCGCCGGCTTTGCGCTCGCCACCCACGATCTGGAGATCCGGGGCGCGGGCGAGCTGCTGGGCGACGATCAGAGCGGCCAAATTGAATCGGTGGGCTTCACCCTCTACATGGAGATGCTGGAGCAGGCGGTGGAGGCGCTCAAACATGGCAAGGAGCCGTCGCTGGAGCAGCTCATGAGCCAGCATACCGAGGTGGAACTGCGCCTGCCCGCCTTGCTCCCGGACGACTACATCCCGGACGTCAACATGCGGCTCTCCATGTACAAGCGCATCGCCAGTGCCGCCGATGAGCAGGAGCTGCGGGAGCTCAAAGTGGAGCTCATCGATCGCTTCGGTCTCTTGCCGGAGCCGACCAAGACGCTGATGGAGCTGGCCGCCTTCCGCCAGCGCGCCACGGCGCTGGGGATTCGCCGGGTGGAGATGAGCGAGCGCGGCGGCTATCTGGACTTTACCCAGGAAACCCGCGTCAACCCGGCCTATCTGGTCAAGCTGCTCTCGGAACAGCCGCGCATCTACAAGATGGACGGACCGACCCGGCTGCGCTTCCAGGTGCCGACCCAGGACAGGGCCATGCGCCTCAAACTGGTGGACGGCCTGCTGGCGGATCTCGCCCGCCATGCCACCCCCTGAGGGTAAGCATGACGTCAGCAGGGCGCGACCTGCCGCCCATAACAACGGGAGCCCCAGGGCTCCCGTTTCGTTGCTGGCAAGGGGCGGCATCTCGCCCCCGGCCCCCCTTCTTGTCCCCGACGCCTCGGTTCGCCCTCCTGGCAGCACCGTTTTACCGCCGAATCCATCCACTGATACGATGCATTGAGTCATAACCCATCTGAAAAACAGATGGATGTGGGGAGGATTGTGGGCAAAAAACGGGTTCAACGCGCCTCGATAGCCCCGCAGATGGCCCGTGCCGTATTTATCCCGCCCACGTATCCAGACCCGGTATTCCGGCAAGGGGGCCACCAGCCATTGCACCGCGACCGCCGAGGCGCCGCGTCCGTCCGTCAGCCCGTCAGCCCGTCAGCCCGTCAGTCCGTCAGTCCGTCAGTCCGTCAGTCCGTCAGTCCGTCAGTCCGTCAGTCCGTCAGTCCGTCAGCATATCAACCTGGCTACACCCGCCTGCACGCCAATAAAAACGGGAGCCTTGACGGCTCCCGTGACGAAGGGACGCTGGCCCGGGCTTAGCCCTGGTTGGCCGGATCCTCGTGGGCGGAGAACTCCCGCATGAAGGCCTCGGCCCGCTCCACCATCCTGGTGGACCCGACGAAGTAGGGGGTCCGCTGGTGCAGAGCGGTAGGCTGGATGTCCATGATGCGGCCAAAGCCATCGGACGCCTTGCCACCGGCCTGCTCCACCAGGAAGGCCATGGGGTTGCACTCATAGAGCAGGCGCAGCTTGCCGTTCGGAGAGTTGGTGCCGGACGGGTAGATGTAGATGCCCCCCTTGAGCAGGTTGCGGTGGAAATCCGACACCAGGGAACCGATGTAGCGGGAGGTATAGGGCCTGTGAGTCGCCTCGTCACGCTCCTGGCAGTATTTCAGGTACTTCTTCACCCCGTCCGGGAACTTGATGTAGTTGCCCTCGTTGATGGAGTAGATCTTGCCCTCCTCCGGAATGCGGATGTTCTCGTGGGAGAGGCAGAAGCAGCCGATGGAGGGGTCATAGGTGAAGCCGTTGACCCCAAAGCCGGTGGTGTAGACCAGCATGGTGGAGGAGCCGTAGACCACGTAGCCCGCCGCGACCTGACGGTGACCCGGCTGCAGGAAGTCCTCCAGAGTGACCCCGGCGCCCGGTTTGCTGACCCGGCGGTAGATGGAGAAGATGGTCCCGACCGAGACGTTGACGTCGATGTTGGAGGAGCCGTCGAGGGGGTCTATCAGCACCACGTACTTGGAGTGACGAGAGAGCTCGGAATCGAAGGAGACGAAGTCCTCCTCCTCCTCAGAGGCCATGCCGCACACCTCGCCACGGGCCTCCAGCGCCGCCTTGAAGCGCTCGTTGGCATAGACGTCCAGCTTCTGCTGCACCTCGCCCTGCACGTTTTCGGCGCCGATGGAGCCGATGATGTCCGCCAGACCCGCCTTGTTGATCTCCCGGTTCACCACCTTGGCGGCCAGGCGGATGGAGCTGAGCAAGGAGGTCAGCTCGCCGGTCGCGGTCGGGTAGTCCGCCTGCTTTTTGACGATGAACTCGCCCATGGTGATCATGTTTCGCATTCTTGTTCCTTTAAGATCGTTTCCGTTGGCCGTTGAAAACGTTTGCAAGTGTCGGCAAAAAAAGTGCCGATCCCCGGCAGCGTTGTTTTGTAACCCAATGTAACGCCTGTTTTTTGTTTTTGCAGCGAATTAAGCCGTTCTTTAAATCGCCAGAAAGCCGCGCCACCACGGGCTTTCGCCGTGAAACAAGGGTGCCATCCGGCATCTTTTGGGGGGTTAATTCGTGACAAGAATGCATCCGGGCCGACGCGGCGGCCCGCCTTGCTCCCCCTGGCGCCCGGCAATGTTGCGCCAGAGGCTCCCCTCTTGAGATCTGCCCCCCAATCCCGCACACTGGCTACGCTTTGGAAGCAAAAAAACATAAGGATATTCAATGAAAAAGTCGCTTATCGCCGGGGCGGTTGCCGCTCTGCTCACCCTCCCCGTCCTCGCCGCCCAGGTGCCTGAAGGCACCCAGCTTCTGCCAGCCACCCAGCAAGTGTTCGTGCGCAACATCGGCACCGAGCCTGCCTCCATCGATCCCCAGATGGTGGAAGAGAGCGCGGGCAGCGACGTCGTCAACGATCTGTTCGAGGGGCTCTATACCCTGGATGGCAACGGCAAGCTGCAGGCGGCGGGCGCCCTTGGCTACGAGCTCGATGCCACGGGCACCGTCTACACCTTCAAGCTCAGACCCGATGCCAAATGGTCCAACGGCGAGCCGGTGACGGCGGCGGACTACGTCTATGGCTGGCAGCGGGCGGCGGACCCCAAGAACGCCTCCAACTACGCCTGGTTCATCGAGCTGACCGGCGTCGCCAATGCCAGCGACGTGGTGCAGGGCAAGCAGAGCCCGGATGCCCTGGGGATCAAGGCGCTCGATGACTACACCCTGCAGATCACCCTGAAAAACCCGGTCCCCTTCTTCCTCAAGACCCTCTCCCACTACACCACCTTCCCGGCGCCCAAGGCCACCATCGAGAAGTTCGGTCATGAGTGGGTCAAACCGGCCAACATCGTCTCCAACGGCGCCTTCGCCCTCAAGGAGTGGACCCCGAACGAGCGCCTCATCGCCGAGCGCAACCCCCACTACTGGGACAACGAGCACACCGTGCTGAACAAGGTGATCTATCTGGAGATCGTCTCCGATACCGCGGCCTACAACCGCTATCGTGCGAGCGAGCTGCACTACACCACCTATCCCCTGGAGCAGTATCAGCAGATCAAGCGCCAGAGCCCGGAGGAGCTGGTGAGCGCCCCCATGCTCGCCACCTACTACTACGTCTTCAACACCCAGCGCAAACCCTTTGACGACGTCAGGGTACGCAAGGCACTCTCCCTTGCCATCGACCGGGACACCATCACGGAGAAGATCCTGGGACAGGGGCAGCTCTCGGCCTTCAGCCTGACCCCGCCGAGCGTGGACGGCTTCGAGCTCAAACGCCCCGCCAGCGAGCTGATGAGCAAGGAAGAGCGCATCAAGCAGGCCAAGGCGCTGCTCGGCGAGGCGGGTTACGGCCCGGACAAGCCGCTGACGGTGGACATCCTCTACAACACCAACGAGGGGCACAAGAAGATAGCGCTCGCCATCTCCTCCATGTGGAAGCACAACCTGGGGGTCAAAGCGGAGCTCAACAACATGGAGTGGAAGACCATGGTGTCGGCCCTGAACGAGGGTGACTTCGGGGTGAGCCGCTACTCCTGGAACGGAGACTACAACGATGCCTCCACCTTCCTCGACATCATGACCTCCAGCAGCAGCGCCAACAGCGGCAAGTGGTTCAACAAGGAGTACGACGCCCTCCTGGCCAAGGCCCATGACGCCAAGGACCCCGCCGAGCGCAACCGCCTCTATCAGCAGGCCGAGGTGCTGATCGACGAGGAGGCCCCCATCGCCCCTGTCTACTTCTACGTGAAATCTCGGCTGCTCAAACCCAACGTCAAGGGCTACCCCTACCAGAACCCGCAAGACCTGGTCTATGCCAAGGATCTCTATCTGACGGCGCAGTGACGCTGTGCACCGAACCAAAAAGACCGCCTCGTGGGCGGTCTTTTTTTATCCTACTTCTCCTGACAGCCCGCCACCGCGAGCCGGGCGCGTCTTCGCACCGTCACGGGCCTGACCAGCAACTGCGCCAGCAACACCCCCATCAGGGTCATGCCGCCACCGATGAGGTGATAGCTGGTGAGCCGCTCCCCGAGCCAGCTGATGGCAAGGGCGGCCGTCATGACCGGCAACAGGTTCATGAAGATGGCGGTGCGGCTCGCCCCGAGCAGGGCAATGCCCTGCATCCAGAGCCAGGGCGAGAGGGCAGAGGTCGGGATCCCCGCATAGAGGATGAGCCAGAGGGCGCTGCCATCGGGCCAGTGCCCGTCCACCAACAGATAGAAGGGGGTGAGGAACAGGAGGCTGCACAGCACCTGGCCGTAGAGCATGGACCAGTTGTCCAGCCCCAGATCCCAGCGCTTGAGCAGCACGCTGTAGAGCGCATAGGTGGCCGCCGAGAGCAGCATGTAGACGGAACCGATATGGATGCCCTGGGTCAGCAGCCGGGCCGGATCCCCCTGCCCCAACAAAATCGCCAGCCCCAGAATGGAGATGGCGCCTCCCAGCAGCGCCCCCCAGGTGGGCCGCTCGCGCAGCAACCAGATGCTGAGCAGCACTGTCATCAAGGGGGTCAGCCCCATCATCAGGCCAATCTCGGTGGCCCCCAGGGTCTGGGCCGCGTAATAGCCAAAGGTCTGGTTCAAGACCATGCCGAGCAGGGCCAGCATCGCCAGCTTCGAGAAACCGGCCCGCAGCTTGCGGCGCTCGCGCCAGGCCCGGTGAGCCAGAAACGGGGTCAGCACCAGGGCCGCCACCATCCAGCGCGACCAGGCGAGCGCTGCTGGAGACAACACCCCGACCGCCAGCTTGCTGACGATGCCATTGCCAGCCCAGATGGCCATGCAGGAGAAGGGAAACAGGAAGGCAAGGGGCATTGCGATATCCAGAATAAAAAGGCGGGTATTGCGCGCGAGTATAGAGAGGCAATCAGGATAAGCAAGCCTGCCAACGCAGGAAGAAGCGCCATGACGCGAACGGTTGGCGCCGCGCCCAGGCGCCATCAACAATCATGCCCGCACAGGGGCGGGCATGAGGGGGACCAGGGTCAGCCTGAGGCGCCTCAGGCGGCATCCATGTGGAGCCTTGAAATCAGTTCATTGACCTCGAGCACCGTCTGGCGATGGGGAATGTCGGCTTGCAATGGCATCATCAGCAAGCCCGACTGGAAATCGAAGCGCCCCCTGCCGTGGATGTAAATCCGCCCCTTGAAGAAGGTTTTGACATGTTTTGCCACCATCAGTGGCAGGTACTTCTTGAACACTCTCATCGTTTGCAACCTCTTGAAGTTGTATCCGTATGACAGCAGCTTATGCGAAATAATTCCGTTAAATTTATATAAAAAACCGGAAAAATCGACTCTCTCTTCCCCAAAAAACCAAACTGTAACTTATTATTAACTTTTACCGTATTGTATGCGGTCCTTCCAACCAGAGCAAGACTCCTTTGCCATCTTGCCATTCGATGCAGGCCAGCCCGGACGTCGCGAACATGGGGGCCCCTGCCGCCGGGCAGAGACTCTGGACCAGATACCCCACCAGCGGCAGGTGGCTGACCATCAGGATGTTGTCATGCTCCGCCGCCAGCGCAGTGAGATAGCTCGCCACGAAAGCCGGGTCCCCATAGGGGGTGATGTCGCCGCTCTCCTCGACCTTGAGGGCCTTGGGCAACACGGGAGCGATGGCCTGCCAGGTCTGTCTGGCTCGCAGGTAGTTGCTGTGGATCACCAGGTTCAGGGAGCCTGCCAATTGGGGAGCCAGCCAGCCCGCCATGTGGATGGACTCTTCGATACCTTGCTCGGTCAGTGGACGCTGTTCATCAGTCTTTGCGTTCATGCCAGCCTGGCCATGACGCATGATGTAGATTTTCATTACAACCTCGCCCAGGGGGCCTGTTTAAATAGCGGGGGGATCTTACCCCGCCATGCCGGGGGAAACAATTGCGCCACCTCTCAGAAAAGGGTTTGCCTCGCAAGATAGCGGGGTCGATAATCATGTTTAAATTCAAATAAATTCACCGCGAGCCCCTCCCCAATGAGCCCATATGCCAGTCCCAATGATCATCGGCGGTATCACTATCTGGAGCTGGCAAACCGGCTCAGGGTCTTGCTGATCTGTGATCCCGAGACCGACAAATCCGCCGCCTCCCTGGCGGTGAATACCGGCCACTTCGACGATCCTGCCGATCGCCAGGGCATGGCCCATTTCCTCGAGCATATGCTGTTTCTCGGTACCCGCACCTACCCCAAACCCGGTGAATACCAGCAATTCATAAGCCGTCACGGGGGCAGCAACAACGCCTGGACCGGCACCGAGTTCACCAACTTCTTCTTCGACATCGACAACGGCTTCTTCGAGGCGGGGCTCGACCGGTTCTCCCAGTTCTTCATCTGCCCCACCTTTGCACCGGAGTGGGTCGACAAGGAGCGCAACGCGGTGGACTCCGAGTACCGCCTCAAGCTGCAGGACGACGTGCGCCGCAGCTACCAGGTGCACAAGGAGACGGTCAATCCGGACCACCCCTTCTCCAAATTCTCGGTGGGCAACCTCGACACCCTGGCGGATCTCCCCGGCCGGGATCTGCGCTCGGACCTCATTGCGTTCTACGAAACCCACTACAGTGCGGATCGCATGGCGCTGGTCATGCTTTCACCGGCACCCATCGAGATCCAACTAGCCTGGTGTGATCGCTTCTTTGGTGCCATTCCGGATCGCCGCCTCGGCCCTCCGGTCCTGAACCATCCTCTCTACCGGCTCGATGATCTCGGCATTCGCATCCAGCTGACCCCGGTCAAGGAGACCCGCAAGCTGGCGCTGACCTTCCCGCTGCCGTGCGTGGATGAGTATTACGACAAAAAACCCCTCACCTTCCTGAGCCACCTCATCGGCTATGAGGGGGAAGGCAGCCTGCTCTCCCTGCTCAAGGGGCGGGGCTGGGTCAATCAGCTCGCCGCCGGCGGCGGGATCAGCGGCGCCAACTTCAAGGACTTTGGCGTGAGCTTTGGCCTCACCCCCCTTGGGCTTGAGCATGTGGACGAGATCATCGCCGCCCTGTTTGGCTATCTGAAGCTCATCGAGCGGGGCGGGGTGCAGGCCTGGCGCTATGAGGAGAAGCGCAGCGTGCTGGAATCCGCCTTCCGCTTCCAGGAGCGGGGCCGGGCCCTCGACACCGTCTCCGGCCTCGTGCTCAACCTGTTCAGCTACGGGCCGGGCGATCTGCTCTACGGCGATTACATGATGCGCGAGTTCGATGAGCCGCTGATCCGGCGCTTCCTCGCCAAGCTGACGCCTCACAATCTGCGAGTGACCATCCAGGCCCCGGAAGTGAGCACGGATCGCCTCGCCCGCTGGTACCAGACCCCCTACAGCGTCCAGAGCATCAGCGAGGCCGAGAAGATCCGCTGGCAGCAGAGTGAACCGGATCCCGCCCTGCACCTGCCGGCGCCCAACCCCTTCATCAGCACCCGCCTCGACGCCCGTCTGCCGGCACTGCCCGCCGACATGCCGTCCTGCCTCATCGACAGGCCCGGTTTCCGGCTCTGGCACCTGCACGAGCATCAGTTCAGCGTGCCCAAGGGCAGCCTTTACATCTCCGTCGACAGCGAACATGCGGTCAAGAGCCCGCGTCACATCGCCATGGCGCGTCTGGCCGTGGAACTGCTCACGGATCACCTCAACGCCCTCACCTACCCGGCGGAGCTCGCGGGCCTTGGCTACCAGATTTATGCCCATCAGGGGGGCTTTACCATCAACCTCAGCGGCTTTGCCGACAAGCAACCGCTGCTGCTCGACATGATCCTCGGCAACCGCACCCTGGGGTATCCGGATCCGGCCCGCTTTAGCGAGATCAAGGAGCAGCTTATCCGCAACTGGGAGAACCAGTCCAAGACCCGCCCCATCTCCCAGTTGTTCAACCAGCTCACCAGTTTGCTGCAACCCAACAACCCGCCCTTCGAGCAGCTGTTGCGCCACCTGCGCACCGTTGAACTCGGGGAGATGCCCGGCTTCGTCTCCGAGCTCTTTGCCAGGGTGCATCTGGAGGCCCTGGTACATGGAGACTGGACGGCCGCCGAGGCCCTCGAACTCGCGGCCCTGCTGGAGCGCCACCTTGGTGCCAACAGCCAGCCCAGCGCCGAGACCCGCCGCCCCCTCATCTCCATCCAGGACAGAGGTACCCTCATTCGCGAGCAGGGGTGCGATCACGAGGACTCGGCGCTGCTGGTCTACTACCAGTCGCGCACCACCCGAGCGCGGGATCTCGCCTGCTTCACCCTGGCCAACCACATCATGTCATCCACCTTCTTCCACGAGCTGCGCACACGCCAGCAGCTCGGTTACGTGGTGGGAGCCGGCAACCTGCCCCTCAACCGCCATCCCGGTCTCATCTTCTATATCCAGTCGCCGGTAGCGGGGCCGCAGATCCTGCTGGATGCGGTGGAGGAGTTCATCGATCTCTTCCCGCTGGCCATGCTGGAGTTCACCGAGCAGCAGTGGCAGGAGAGCAAGGCGGGGTTGCAGGCCCAGCTCAGCGAGCGGGATGCCAACCTGCGCAGCCGCGGCCAGCGGCTCTGGGTCAGCATCGGCAACAAGGATCTGGGTTTTGATCAGCGCGAACGGGTACGCGAGGAGGTGGGCAGGCTCAGCCGTGCCGATCTGGTGCGCTTCATCACCCAGCTGAGATCCCGCACCTCGGATCGCCTCATCCTCTGCAGCTATGGCCTGGGCCACGAGCACGACGAGCGGATCACCGGCCAGTTTGTCGACGATCCCAGGGCATTTCGGCTCAACGCCGCCACCTTCGAAGGCTGACCTCCCCTGTTGGCAACGCGCAGGCAAGAAAAAGCCGACCCCGTGGGGTCGGCTGGAAAAACCATAATCAATTGCGACCAGAGCCGCCAAAAGTGAACATGAGCGTGAAAATCAGACACTGGGTTGATGTTCGACCGGCGTTCAAACCAGAGCTCACCGGTCGGCACCAGCAGTGATTGAGAAACAGCCTCATCTTAGGCATTTCCCTGATTTTCCACGTTGATCTATGTCAAAGGAGGTAAAACAAGCGCCACTTCCATCCTTGGCATCGGCCTCGCGCCCTCTCAGCCCCGGCGGATCAGCCGGTAAGCCACCTCGTCGAAATAGGAGAGCTGCCCCGAGAGCACCCTGGGGTGATCCAGCTCGGCGCCACGCCCCAGCACCTCGACACCAAAGTCGCGCTCAAACAGGGTGCGCACCTCCATCTCCCCTACCGAGAACGGCGGCTGTTGCTGCTGCTCGGGCTGATATTCGAGGGTCACCAGCAACACCTGCCCCCCCGCCTCCACCAGGCGGCTCATCAGGGCGGCATACTGGCGGCGCATGGCGCCCGGCAAGGCGATGAGGGCCGCCCTGTCATAGACCAGGCGATAACGCTGACCAAGCTCCGGGGCGACGAAGAAGTCCCCCTGATAGATGCGCAGATCGGCGTGCCGGTGGCACTGATAGGGACCCACCTCGCTTTTCTCTGCACTCAGGTTGTTATCGTCAAAAAACTGGGTAATGGCGAGCTCGGAGAGCTCGAAGCCATCCACTGGATGCCCCTGCTCACGCAGCCAGAGCATGTCCCGGGACTTGCCGCAAAGGGGCACCAGCACGGGGTCGCTCCCTTGCTGGGCCGACCACCAGGATTGCAGCCAGCGGTTGAAATCTGCCTGATGAAAGCCAATCCGGTTCTCTTTCCACTTCTGGTGCCAAAATGCCGCTTCCATCATCTTCCTCTCGTCATCTGCAATGGTGCATCACTATCACAACTTCACCGAAGTGGCGCAAGCCCCATGATCCCGCCCCTGTGCAAGAGTACGCCCACGATGGGCAGGCCTCAGGCCACGACCCCAGGCAGGCTTGTCGCCATCGCTGCCAGCCGGGTCAGGATCTGCGCGAAGGTGGGTCGCCGGGAAGGCACCTCAAAGCCGCACTCCCCGGCCAGTCGATGAAGGGGGTCGAGGTCGGCGTCCCCCCCATCACAACGCGCCAGCAGCTCGGCCAGCAGGCAGCCAAAGGCCCGTACTTCCAGGCGCTCCAGCCGCCCGGCCAGCACCTCATCGACGCGGTCGTAACAGGAGGCGGCACCAAAGTCACCGAGCAGCACCCGGCCCGGCGCCTCCTGCGACGAGTGAGGCATCGCGGGCTGCAAGGAGTACAGCAGGTTGTGTGCGTAGAGATCGCCGTGGAGGATGCCCCGCTCGTGCAGGTGCCGGGCGGCCGCAGCCACCCCCTGCACCATGGCCATCACCTGGGCCGGGGTGAAGTTCAGATCCGCCCCATAGACATCCCGGGTGCAGGAGTCCAGGCTCGGGGGGCCCGCCAGGGTGGCGAAGGCGGGGTCTATCAGGGGCATCACCAGTGCCGGGATGCCGGAGGGATGATCGCTCACTCTCCCCATCACCCCGACCAGGTTTGGATGACGACCGGCGGCCAGGGACGCAGTCATCTCGCTCAGGGGCAAGCCATCGCTGGTGACGGCCCCCTTGAAGAGCTTGACCGCCACCGCCCCGGGCCCTTCGGCACTCGCCCACTCGGCGCGATAAATGACGCCGGATGCCCCCTCCCCGAGCACATCCCCCAGTGAGATCGCCTGCCAGAGGATCTCGGTAGTGAACTTCGATGTGCCGTTCAGACACGCCTGCTCATCACAGAAAGGGTTGCCCGCAAAGGCCAGCCAGGACAGACGCGGCATCGAGGGCAGCCAGCTCGGCAGCGCTGGCAGGCGGTTGGCGGCGATGCGCAAAAGCTCCAGACGGTGGCAACCGGCAAGCGTCTCGGGAAGCCCAGCGAGCCGGTTGCCCGAGAGCATCAGCTTTTGCAGGGCGTCGCACTGCCCCAGCTCGTCCGGCAGTCGTTCGATGGCATTGTCGGTCAGGATCAGCCAGCGCAATCTGGTGGGCAGGGAGGCGGCCGGGACGGTCGCGATGCGGTTGGCCTTGAAGCCCACCATGGTGAGCGCTGGGCAGCGCCCCAGCACCTCGGGCAGTTCGGTGAAGTTGTTCTCGGAGCAGAAGAGGATGCGCAGCTTCTTGCATTCGGCCAGCGCGTCAGGCAACTCGCTCAGCTGGTTGCCGGTGAGATCCAGCACCTCCAGGGTCTCCTTGAGGCTCAGGATCTCGGGGGGGAACACCGCGAGGTTTTCAGCAAGTTTGAGGTGGCGGGCGCCGCAGAGTTCGCCTGCGCGAAGCTGTTCCAGGGTATGCATGGGATCGTCTCTATCAACATTCGGGCTTGCGGTGGCTCACTGCGGGGCACTCCCCCCAGACCACAAAGGAGGGGCATTATAGGGAATGACGGCCAAAGATGGCCGATTTTCTTGCAACGCCTTCTCTTGCAAAGGCCCCCCATCGCCACACTCCCGCTCTCCGTTGCCATGAACCATCCCGGTCGCGCGCTTGGGTGGTTGATCATTTGGTTGGCGCCATATAGTATGGCGCCATACAAAGTCATTCGAGACTCACCATCATGATCACGCTGGAACAGAAACACCTCGCCCTGCTCGAGGATGCAGAGCGCCGCGGACACACGGACACCCAAAACATACGCGTCTGCTTTGAGGTGTTGACCCTCGCCGCTGCCATCGATCAGGCGTGCGCGGCGCGCCTGGCCCCTCACCGCCTCTCCGAAGGCAAGTTCGTGCTGCTGTTTTTGCTGCGCGACCTGCCACAAGGGCTGGCTCCCCACGAGCTTGCCGACAAGGCGGGGGTCACACGGGCCACCATCACCGGCCTGCTCGACGGTCTGCAACGGGACGGCCTGTTGGCTCGCCACAGCGACAGCCAGGACAGGCGAAAGATCTCGGTGCGCCTGACAGAGCAGGGCCAGGCCCTGGCGCAGCACCTGCTCGATGAGCACAGCCAGTGGATAGGCTCCCTCTTTGCCGGGTTCGATCAGGCAGAGCGAGAGACCCTGAGCGCCCTGCTCAAGCGGGCCTGGCTCAATGTCCTCTCATCCCGGACAGGCTGCACTGAGGCAGCCACAGAGGAGCACCCATGACACGCAATCGCATCACGGATATCGCCCCCTCCCGCCTCGCCCAGCTCAATCGGGGAGAGGCTGAGGCAAGCAACCTGACCGAATGCCTGGCGGTGGATTTTGCCGCCCTGATGCAGTGTACCCTGCCTTCGCTCGGGCCCCAGGCGCTGGCATCGATGCACGCCGCATCCGGGGAGGGCATTACCCGGCGCATGGCGCTGGCCGCCAGGCTGCTCCTGACCGAGAGCGGCACGAGGGATCTTGCGGCGCTCAGCCGTCATCCCTCCGATACCGTGCGGGGCTGGGCCTGTTTCATGGTGGGGGCGAGCGAGGGGCTGTCGCTCAGCGACCGCCTGGCCCTCATTCGTCCCCTCGCCGATGACCCGCACTTTGGGGTGCGCGAGTGAGCCTGGATCGCAATGCGAACGACCATTGCTGCGCAGCTCGAGGCGGCCATTGCCGCCCTGGTGCCCTGGACGGCGGAGCCGTCCGAGCGACTGCGACGCTTTGCCAGCGAAGCAACCCGGCCCCGCGGCGTCTGGTGTACCCATCTTGCGTCCCTGCGACAAGCACCGGAGCAGGCCCTGATGCTGCTCGAGCCCCTCAGGGCCGATCCCGCCCCTTATGTGCAGGACTCCGTCGCCAACTGGCTGAACGATGCGAGCAAAGACAGGCCACAGTGGGTCACTGACCTCTGCGCGCGCTGGTCTCGCGAAAGCCCCAGCCCCGCGACAACCCGGATTTGTCAACGCGCCTTGCGCACCTTGCGCAAGGGCCAACTCCCGAAGGAACCCCTATGACCCACTATCTGGCAGAGCTCTACACCCCCACTCCCGCCTGGCTGTCATTGAGCCAGACGGCCCGTCAGCAGTTCTTCGAGGCCATTGGCACAAGCATGGCCAACCTCGCCGCCCTCGGGGTGGAGCCCATCGCCCTGGGCGAGACCGATGCTGCCACCCTCCATGGTGCGCCCCACCCCTTCTTCGCCATCTGGCGCGGGCCGGATGCCGCGGCCATCGAGGCCCTCGTCCAGGGGATAGCCGCATCGGGCTGGCACGACTACTTCGAGACGGTCAACGCCACCGGCGCCGGGGTCTCTCTGGGCGAGCACCTTGCACAGTTGGCCGCCCTGCCCTGCGCCGCCACATCCAGCCCCGCCCTGGCCTGATAACCCCTAAAAGAGGGTTATCCCACCAGGCCTTGCGTCAGTGCCGCCGACACCGGTGGCACTGTTTTCCATGCCCTGCCCTTGCAAACCCAGGTCACCACCACCTGGGAAAGCGGCGCCACAGCCCCGCTCCCTTCCCACTTCCTTCCCACTCCCTTCAAAAAACGCTGATATCTCCCGATGCCGTGATGGCCCATCACCGATGGCACAAGTGAGCAAGATCCGGGTCGTCGTGACGAAGGTTCGCCGCCATATTGCTTTCAAACCAACAGTGCTTTCGACCCCCCAAAGCTTTGAACCAAAGGAGGGTTGAACCAAAGGAGGTTTGAACCAGGAGGGGGTTGAACCCATCCACTTGTCTGCCAACCCTGCATGAGCATCACCACCCGGCGCCATGCACATCACGCGAGGGAACTGTCATGTCATTACTGTCCAACAAGGTCGCCATCATCACGGGCGCCAGCTCCGGTATCGGCCGCGCCAGCGCCATCCTGTTTGCAAGGGAGGGGGCCAGCGTCGTCCTGGCCCCGCGGGGGGTGTGCAACTTCTCGTTTCTCGATGACCAGGCCCCACAAACGCCGCTGAGTGCCCTCGCCCAGCGTTGGCCTGAGGCAGAACTGCGAGAAGCGCCATCACGCACCCAGGGGGTCATCCACACCATGTTCGATGGCAGCAAGACACCGGACCGCCCCCTCTCCTTGCACGTGAGTGGCACCAACTTTCAGATCAGCGTCTGGCGGGCGCTGCTGCAGATCCCGCCCGCCAAGGTGGTGAGCTACGCCCAGGTGGCGAGCGCCGTCGGCAATCCCAAGGCCGCCCGCGCCGTGGGGCTGGCGGTGGGCGCCAACCCCATCGCCTTGATGATCCCCTGCCACCGGGTTATCCAGCAAAACGGCAAACTCGGCGGCTATCACTGGGGCGAGACCCGCAAACAGGCGATACACGCCTGGGAAGCGGCGAGGTATGAGTGAGCTCTGCCTTTTATGCTCTCCTGATAGGAGGAAAAACAGGGCTGTTGGTTGTGAGTCAGCAGACTATCAAACCATGCCGGACCAGCATGCCGTGATATAAAGCGGGGGCATTAGCAGAGTCGGGGCGCCGATTGCCCCTTCTGTTCCTTTGGTTACGGGGCGTGCGATCAGTTACACCACCCCGGCGAATTGACGAAGAGACGTAGGGTGCAATAAGCGCAGCGCATTGCACCGTTTGCCGAGCGGCTTTTGTACAAGGTATGAAACACCAAATTAGAGGTGCAATTCACGCTGTTCATTGCACCCTACGGACTTGAAACAGGTGATTTTTATTCAAATCGCTGTTCTTGCTCCATATCCTCCCGCTGTTCTCGCTCTTTCTGTCGCTCGATAAACTGAACCAAATTCTCTGAAACAGTTTGAGCTGCACTCGAAATATCTGCTCTGTCATGCTCAACTAACTTGCGAATTGCCTCCGCTCTGGACTGCATTACTTTGGCTCGGCTACCAGACCAAGATGAAGGAGTGACACTTTCGGCGAATATTTCCAGAACAATAGCAGGGTCAGGAGATGACTCAAGCAGCCTGAGAGCTAACTCTGACATCCTGAGCCCTTCAATTTCGCCATCCTTTTCCCACAAGTTAATGCTTGCTGCAATAGCTACCCATACGCGGGGCTCATTTCGGGCACAACACCACGAAATCAGAAAATCCATATTAATATAGGCAAGAGGTGAGAATCGTAAGCCTCTATTACAAATAAAAAACTGCCGTCGTTCTTGTTGCTCTTCAGTGCCTTCAAAGACTCGATTTAAAAATGCTTCTGGCATCAGCGCAGCTGTTGTCTCAATGGCGCTTTCATATGAATGAACGTAACCATAGTGCAGATCAACAACAGCAAAAATTGCGTCCAACCACTCCTGTTTTTCTGGCTCATTGCCATCGAAACGTAATGCAGCATTGATGACGTACTCCATGTTGTAGCCTTTTGACCCACCAGGATCGTTGTGATCTTTTGGCAAATTTAAAATTGCGGCCCTAAGACCTATCTGACGAAAATCGGGCCCCAACGTATCCACCATCACATCTTTGTCATGAAGGCGCATGCTTAGCGCCTCCAGCACCACATCACTGCCGCCAGGTTTACTCAGAAGTCGCATTGCAAGCTCGAGGATTCTCGCTCTCGGCAAGGATGCATACTCATCTCGCCATAAGATGGGTTCATACATATTTGGGTCAATATCAGGATCATCCAACAGCATCATACAACGCTCTAGATCAACTTCTGTAAATTTACCCCAAGGATGCAAATAGACCAGCGAGTGACGGAGTACTGGATGCTGGGCACAAAAGTCGAGTAACTCCTGTACCAACTCTGGTTCAAATGCATCTATCTCTTTGATAAAACCACCAAAGACAGCAACATTCATACCTACCCTGGACAATGGTTCCAGTTGCTCGACAAGTTGCTGCCAGCCCGCTCGTAAATCATGCCCCCCCTTAGCCAATCCTCTTCCGAATGCATAGGTATTAGGCATCCAACCATTTGAAAACAGGTTTGGCCCCAGCTCATCAAGTTTATGACCTGATGCCGCAAACTCCTCACCTAATTGCAACGCCTTGGCTTCAAGTCGTTGCCTGGCCTCATCATATTTATGGATTTTTTCATGATCAAAATTGGCATCCAGAGCCCAATAGTCTTGCCCCTTGCTCAAAACATAAGTACTAATTGCCGAAATCAAGTCATGTGGCTCTAGCTCTTTCTCCAAGGCAGCAAGATTATCTGGTATGGACTCGACATTATTCGCGTTTTTGCGCTCGGTATGATCGAAATAGATCGTAGAGCGAACGGCTTTCCAACCACCTCCCCAAGGGCGATGTGCATGTAATTTTCGAGCAGCATCAATCAGTTTTTCTCTTATCGCTATCTGGCTCCACATCCCTCGGAATGTATTCTCCATGATTTGACGCGCGGGAACCTCAATAGCGGGATCGCCGGAGGTGCCCAATTGTACCGCAACATCGATAAAAGCACTTCGCCACTGCACAAGCTCATCATGACTGGGGTGAAGTCCATAGTTTCTCGGCCGAGCACCAAACGCATTCATTCCAAATCCAGTCCAGCGATCTTCTAAGGTTGTCGCAAGCATCTTGAAACCCAACGCTATACGTCTAGGAACATCCGATGAAAAGCATTCATTCATGATGGTAATGCGTTGCTCTAACGTAGCGTGAGTACCAGACAGATATGCTTGGAAGAATTTGGTTATCTGGCTTCCTAGCGAGTTATTGTCATCATTCTCTTTCTCATAACCAGCCACATTAATAAGAAGTCTAATACAGCGATCGAATGCTCTCGATTCATATGCTAATAGCTGTAAAAGATTGATGATGGTTGCGGTATGTAGATTCTCACTCGTTGCACCGTCATGAATATCAGACGTAGTCAACACCATTTCGATCCTATCTAGCAGAGCTTCAGGTGCAACTGGCGCGATATAATTCAGCATTCTTTCAGATATATCGTTTAATTCTGTTAACCGCCCCAACAGCCCGTCGGGCTGAAGCCAACATTCAACAATCTCTTTCGCCACGGGATGATCGTGAAGCAGCCCTAACCTGTGTGCGAACGACATGAGTAAGCGTTGGTTGCCAAGAGTTTCAAAAGTCGCTCTTAGTTGATTAACCGGAATACAATTCAGTGCCGATGACGCCAGCCTGTTGGCAATGGCATGAGGTAAAATGGCCCGCCAATGGGCCCTCTTCTGTACAATATGGCGATCAGACAGCTTGCTTGTTGCTCGGAACAACTGGTTTGCGGAATACCCTGAGATAGAACCCAATACCTCCAGTTCGTTTTGACCTTCCTCAGCCGTTGAAACTGAAAATGAATAAACCAAAGACAATATTTCAGCCTGCGCCCGAAGGTCATCGTCCGGGCTCTTCCGCTGGTCAAACAATCGGTCAAATAACTGAACGTCAGAAAGTTGAGCCAAACTTTCACCTTCTTCCACTCTCTCGGCGATAGCCAGAGAAACCCGCGCATTGCCGTCAGCAAATTCGGCTATGCGGCGGGCGTTATTCCGACCAATAATGGGAAAGCGACGGATAAGAAGCTGCTCAGCCATCTCCGGTCCGATCGCTTCTATATGGATGACCTCTGTGGTCTGAGGCTTGTCATCTCTAATGTCATACTCGACAGTGATCAGGCTGATCGCACCTTTGGCCGCTACTTTACGGGCTAGGAGTGTGTGCAATTCAGAAGGGCAATTATCAAGGATCATAATGGCACGTCGCCCCTCAGCGATCAGTCGATCTAGCATTGCTGTTGCAGAGGGTTCCGGGCTTTCACCGGTATCAACATAAACTGCGATAGTCCGATCGAGCGCATCTGCTCCGACCGTTTCATCGAAAAGAGCCTGTAAGATTCGGGTCTTTCCAACACCGGATAATCCAGTGATACGAACAGCTTTATTGGTTGAGCTAATCAGTTCTCGCATTGGCCCGATAGCGTCCTGAATGGCTAGCTTTTGCCCCTTTCCGGATGGCAGAGTAATTGTCACCCCTGGCGCTGAAATCAAGGTATCTACTGACCCCTGAGGCGGATTGCTCCAAGCACCATATGGCTGCCACCCAGAATATCCCTGACCAAGCGTTTTTTTGGCCCAGAGCATGACTGACGGGTGCTGCCGCAACCATTGCGCTAGTTTAGAGCGGTCGTAAAAATCCAAGTGAATACTCATGTACAGGATCTTTAGCTACAACCAATTGAAATAGATAGAAAAAAGGCTTCGTTTGTGATCTGATTTAATCGCAAAAAAAAACCGACACGCCCGAAGCCATGACTATTATCAATGCA